>JANOTM010000419.1:0-1832 GCA_031416355.1 Gammaproteobacteria bacterium | reverse complement strand
TCCCGCAGGGTGGTGCCACCGGCATGGATCGCTTTTTCCAAGGTCGTACGTATGGCGAGCGCCAGACCGACGCAGCGCACGCGGCTGATTTTACCGGCGGCGCAGCGCGGGGGGATGCGCGCATGAAACAGCGCTTCGTTGGCGTAGATGTTGCCGATGCCGGCGATAATCTTGGTGTTCATGAGAAAATCCCGGATCGCACTTTTTCGCCCGCGCGACTTGGCGTATAAATAGTCGCCGTCAAAGGCATCGCTCAAGGGTTCCGGCCCCAGGTCTTTTAATAGTTTGTGTTGCGCCGGCTCTTTGGTCGTCCACAGTACGGCGCCGAAGCGTCGCGGGTCGCGCAGGCGCAGGCACAACCCGGTGTCGAGAACAATTTCCACATGATCGTATTTTTCCGCCGCTTGTTGGCAGTCCGCCACCCGCAGGCTGCCGGACATGCCCAGATGCACAATGAGCGTCCCCGCGTCGAAGCGGAACAACAGGTATTTGGCGCGGCGCGTGATATCGAGTATTTGACGGCCGGGCAGGTCCCGCGCCAGGGACGCGGGCACCGGCCAGCGCAGGTGTTTATTGCGCACGATGACCGCGTGTATGGTCTTGCCCTTGATATGCGGCGTTAGGCCACGGCGTGTGGTTTCGACTTCAGGCAGTTCCGGCATGGCGCGACGAGCTTATTCCGGTTTGAGCTGTAGCAGGCGCGCGCCCACGTCTTGCGGGAAATGATATTCCAGGCCTTCGTCCTTGCGATAGAGTATGAGTTCGGGTTGGCGGGCGAGGATACCGAATTCGAGTTCTTTCAGCGGGCTTTCGGCAGTGAAGCGTATGCGCAGGTGTTCCTGTATTGGTTTGCCGGAATAGGGCGCGACGCTAAGCGCTTGGGCGTGGCGCCATTCCTCCACAAAAGTATTAATGCGATCGCTCGACAGTTCGCTGTTGGTCGGGTTGGTGCGCCACGCGCCTTGTTCGTTCTGAGTCAGTGCGATACCGGGCAGGGTAAAGGCCACGGGTTTTAGCTTGTCTTCCAGCAGTCTATGGCTAAAGAAATCCGCGGGACCGGCGGCGACGCTATAGAAATACTTGGATGCAATGAGATGCACCTGGCCGTCGACCAGGACATAGTGTTGGGGATGGATGGGATGCATGCCACCGAAACGAATGTCGGTGTCATTCAGCCACACCTGAGCCGCGGGTTTATCGAGGCCGTATTTGGCGAGTTCCGCGGCGGGCGCGGGGAAGTGGCTTGCGCTTTTCGCCGTGGCCAAGCGCAGGAGCTCGTTAATGCGAAACTCATTGGCACGTGCGGCGCGTGGTGCGGTCAGACTCCACGTGCCGCCGGTTTTTTCTAAACTGATGTCGGGTTGGTTAGTGCGTTGTATGCGCACACGTATAATGCTATCGCTACTGAGAGACGTGAGCGTAGTGGTCGGCGCCACCGGTTCGGCCCCGGGCCGGTATAGGGCAATGGCCAGAAGCGCCGCTACCAACACGGCCAGTCCGAGATTCAGCAACCATCGATTTTTCACAGTGCCTCTTTATTTAAACATATCGACATCTATAACGGCTGGTATGTAGGGTGGGCATCGCCCACCACACATGGCTGCGGCTAGCGATGCTGGTGGGCGATTCACTGGAAACTGCTCCTGCGTTTCCAGTACTTCCGCCATCCATGGCGGTCGCCCACCCTACATCTACTGATAGTTACTGACCCGGCCGCTAAATAGTGCGTACCGCTTTTCTCCCTCTCCCTCCGGGAGAGGGCCGGGGTGAGGGCAAACCACGGCAAAACCGGCCCTCATCCTCGGCAATTGCTCCTGCATTGCTCTACCTCC
>JANOTM010000418.1:0-2298 GCA_031416355.1 Gammaproteobacteria bacterium | reverse complement strand
GCGTCGGTTCGGAGATCATTTCCACCGTCATAGAGGATTGTTTCTTCGCCCTGGACTCGCAGCCGGTGCGCGTGCACGCGGCCGACGTGCCGGTGCCCTACGCCGCCAACCTCGAACGCGCCGCCATCCCGGATGTGGAAGATGTATATAAGGGTGCGCTCAAGGTGATGGGTAGGATTTAGAATAAAGAGAAAAGTGAAAAGAGCAAAGGGCATCGATGCCTTAATCTTCCACTTTTCTCTTTCCACTTTACTCTTTTCTCTGGCCCTATATGACCTACGCAATTAAAATGCCCAAGCTCTCGGACACCATGACCGAAGGCACGGTGGTGACCTGGGAGAAAAACATCGGTGACCACGTGACCCGCGGCACCGTGGTCGCCACGGTGGAGACCGACAAGGCCATCATGGACGTGGAGGTGTTCCGCGAGGGTTATCTCTCGGGCCCGCTTACGCCAGTGGACAGCATGGTCCCCGTGGGTGAGGTGATTGCTTGGCTGGTGGCCGAGGCATCCCAGGTGCAGGGCAGTACTGCTACTACCAAGACTGCTTCTAAGAAGCCCGCGCCGGCCGCCGCCCAAGCAACAGTCAAGCCGACGCCAGCCGCGGCCACTTCGCCCAAGGCAGCGCCCTCCACCGCCGGCAGCGCCATTAAAATGCCCAAGCTCTCGGACACCATGACTGAAGGCACCTTGGTGACCTGGGAAAAGGCCGTGGGCGATAAGATCGAACGCGGCACCGTGGTGGCCACGGTGGAGACCGACAAGGCAATCATGGACCTGGAGGTGTTCCGCGAAGGGTATTTGTCCGGGCCCCTGGTGTCCCTGGACAGCGTGGTGCCGGTGGGCGATCCCATTGCCTATATCGTGGCCAGTGCCAGTGAGGTACGCGGCGGCGAGATGAAAGTTGCGTCCACGCCGCGCGCGTTAGCGGTAGCCGAGGTCGAGACCTATTCCGAGCCGTCCGGTACCCCCATGGCCAAGACCCGTATTCCCGCCATGCCGCACGGCGCGAGTCCCGCGCCGCGCCCGCGTAGCGGTCACGCGACGCCGTATGCGCGCCAATTGGCCGGCGCCCATGGTATCGACATCAATAGCATTAAGGGCTCTGGTCCCAAGGGCGTCGTGGTGGCGGCGGATATACTGGCGCCCCAGACCCAGCCGACCATGGCCAAGCGCACCTTCCAAGTGGCGGGCACTGGTCGTGCCATGGATGCCATGGAAAAGGCGGTCAGCCATAGTATGGAGTACTCCTTGTCCATGCCTTTGTTCCGGGCCTCGGTCAACATACAGCCGGACCCTCTCATGGCGGCGGCCAAGCAAGCGGGCTATTCGCTCACGGTGTTGTTTGCCAAAGCGGCGGCCCTGGCGATCAAGCAATACCCGCGGGTCAACGCCGTGTATCAGCATGAAGACCGCATCATCGAACGTGAGCAGATCGACATCGGTCTGGCGGTGGAAACCGAAGGCATGGGTCTGGTGGTGCCGGTGCTGCGCGATGTGGTGCATCAGGACCTCAAGACCCTGAGCGCCCAGTGGAAAGACCTGGTCAACCGCGCGCGCATCAAGCGCCTCAAGCCGCAGGAATATTCCAACCCCACGTTCACCATTTCCAATATGGGCATGTTGGGCGTTTCGTATTTCGACGCCATTCCTTCTCCCGGCACCTCGGCGATCTTTGCCATTTCCACCAAGGGACCGCAGGGCATGCCCGTGACCATCACCGCCGACCATCGCATCGTCAACGGTGCGGATGCGGCCAAGTTTCTCAATGCCTTTAAAGAGCTAGTGGAAAATCCGGCGCCGTGGATACAGGGTGTATCGGTGCCGGCGGTCCGGGCCAGCGCCAACGTCAGTGCCGTCGCCATTACCCCGGGCAAGTGGGATTACGATGTGGTTGTCATCGGCGGCGGTCCCGGCGGCGAAGACTGCGCGCGCGATCTGGTCGCCCACGGCAAGAAGGTGGCCATGATCAACGATGCGCCCCTACCCGGCGGCGAATGTCTGTGGCGTGGGTGCATACCGTCCAAGGCGTGGCGTGCCGGCGCCGATCGCATGCGTGATCGTGCGCACGACGCGCACCTGGGCGTGCTCGGTACCGCCAAGCCCAAACTCGATTGGAAGAAGCTCGAAAAAACCCGCCGTTCCATACTGGAAAAGCGTGGCGCCATGGCACTCAACACCGACAAGGGCGTGAAAATCGACGTGAAGCAGGGTTTTGCGCGCTTCGCATCGGCCAATAGTATCGTCATGGACACCTCGGCCAATACCAAAGACCCGCATGCGCGCGCGGGCGCCGG
>JANOTM010000417.1:0-3184 GCA_031416355.1 Gammaproteobacteria bacterium | reverse complement strand
TCGATATTGTCCGCGAGAATTCTGCCCTGCGGATCGGTGATGCGATTGTCGAGCTTGGGGGCGACCACTTTCTTTTCTTCGATGTAGGCGATCACCTCGAGCGGTCCCGTGCCTTTGGTCGCGACCTTGTCGGTGGCGCGCTCGTCGTTGTTGACCGCGGCGTTCAGACCGGCGACCGTGTAGACGGTCTCCCGGTCCAAAGGCTTGCCGCCGATCTTGATGGATTGCACGCGGTTGGGAGAAGTTTTCTTGAGGTCCACCATCACCTCCATGCCCGAGTAGCGCAGCATGTCACCGCCCACTTGCTCGAACGGGTCCGTGGCCTGAACGTTGTCGACCGATTCCTCGACGATGTCCCATAGATCCTGACCTTTGATCTTCAACAGGTTGACCGGTGCCTCGGAGGGAATGAGATTATAAATATCTTCCACCGTGATCGGGCCGGGCAAGGTGTTGCCACCGAAACGCCAAGAGGCCGACACCGAAACATCGGTCTTGAAGCGGCTGCGTATCGCGTCGGTGATCAGATTGTCGCCGGTGTTCTGCCAGTTGGCCAGGCGATAGATCAGCGTCTCGGTGCGGCCGATGACGCGTTCCAACTCCTTCTTGTACGGCGCCCGGTAGTCTTCGATCATCTTGGCGATCTTCGGATCGGCTTCGATGTCCTTGCTGCGTACCGGGAACAGGGTCTGTTCGTAGGCGACCACGCGTCCATCCTTCACCTTCAAGTCCAGTTGGCCGAGCAGTTTGCCCTGCGATCCGGATTGCACGATCAACACTTCGCGTTTGCTCTTTTCGTTGTACACCAGGCTGGGCTTGTACAAGATGTCGTGGGTATGGGCGCCGACGATCACGTCGATTCCTTCCACGAGCGCGGCGTACTTCTCGTCCACCGGCCAGCCCATGTGCGAGAGCATCACGACAAGATCCACCTTTTCGGTGTTGCGCAGGTGGTCAATGTCGGCTCTGACTTCGTCGATGCGCAGACCGAACGACCAGCCCTTCACGTTGTCGGGCGCGACGGTCTTGCCGTTCCACTGGTAGGTCATGCCGATGATGCCGATTTTGAGGTCACCGATTTTCTTGATGAGGTAGGGGTGGAGATTGGGGAGTTTGATGCGCTCGCCAAACTCCAGGTCGTAGAAATTGGATACCACGATCGGGAACTTGGCGTCCTTGATGAGTGCGGCGAGGATGTCTTGAGGATAAATGAATTCGACGTTCCCCAGAGTCATGGCGTCGTAACCGATGGCGTTCATGATCTCCAGCACCGGACGGCCATTCAGCCGCAGCGGCACGATGGTGCCGTGCCAGGTATCGCCGCTGTCCACCAGTAGGGTCTTGCTCGATTGCTAGGCGCGTTGACGCTGGACCAGCGTGGCGATGTGCGCCATGCCGCCGAGCTTGCCTTCCTTGGGTGCGCGTTCCACGTAGGCATCGTCGCCTTCCTCGCGGTGGTAGTTGGGAGAGAGGAAGCCGTGGGTGTCATTCGTCCAGAGTATGCGGATGTCCGGATTGGACAGCTTGCCACCGCCCTTGTCGCAGCCCGTAAGCCAGATCAACGCCGCCAATGACAAAAGGACGAATTGAGCGTGTTTCTTCATACCGTACCCCGAATAGTGATTTTAGCGTTGAAATTATCCGCGTAGGGCTGGGTTTCAAACCCGCCCCGACAGCGGGCACTGGGCGCTCAGTATAGACGATGCCGTATCCATGCTGTAGATAGTCATGGTCCTGACCGAATCACCCAGCCAAGGTCACTTAGCCCGGTAAAGAGCATGGCATGCCACGCATGTACCCGTTACCTCGGAAAGGCCGTGCAAGACCTTGGCGGTATCCGCCTCTTGCGCGGCACGTGCCAGACGGCTGCTGGCGCGGTGCATTTCCATGCCGATGTGCTGCATGGCCTCGGGCATATGTGGTGCCTGGCGGGCGTTGTGCGGGCCCAAGGAGCTGAGCCCGAGACTGTTCTCGGCCACGTCCGCCACGCGTTCGTAGTCGGATTCGGCAAGCGCCATTTGAATCTCGTGAATGTTCGATAGATGCCGACGCATGCGTTCCAGCATGGCCTGTTTTATCCCTTCCGGGAAGTCGACCGCGAGCCGGGTGTCCTGGATTTTCGCAGGCCCATGGTCTCGTTCCGCCGCAAGGGCCGGCAACAGGACAGCCGCGACACAAACACCAAATAAATATCGATTCATCACTTCGTTCTCCGTATTGGCTGTATTGCCGCCCTGAGGTAGTCCAGCTGTTTGGGATCGATCTGCTGAAATCCGATGAAGTTCGATTGCCCCAAGGCGGATGTCGCCAAAGCCGAATCGGCTTCGAGTTTGAACAGTGCGCGTGTGATCGCCGATGACTTGTCAGGACGCAGGCTCACAACCACCCAGTTGGGCGTTGCCGGACTCGTGGACAGAACGCGCAGAGACGAGAGGTCCATCTTGCCTTTGAGTTTGTTGAATACCACGTCCCCCACGCCGGCGGCATCCGCCTTGCCTTCGATCACGGCCGTCACCGCGCGCTCGAGTTTTTGCGTGAACTGCGCCTGAATGTCCTTTTCCGGATCGATGCCGGCAAGACGCAGCGTATGCGATTGCACGATGTACCCTTGCGAGGACTTTGCGACATAGGCGATTCGTTTTCCCTTGAGTTGCGCCAGGGACTCGATCCGCGAGTCCTTCGGCACCAGGAACACGCCCTTGAGCGTCGCGCCGCTGTCACGGTCGAGGGCCACGGCCGTCAGTTCCGGACCCGTCACGTCCATGCTGTAGAGAATCGTGGCCGGGGCGGCAAAGGCGATGTCGAATTCCCGGTTTTGCAAGCGGTTACCGTAATCCGTAAAGTCGTCGGAGATGATCAGGCGTACCGGTTCTTGCAGCTCGCGCGCGAGATACTCGGCCAAGGGAGCGAATGCTTGCTGCGTCTCCGCGGCCGATCCTCGCGGTTCGATACCAAGACGCAATTCCGCCTGCGCGACGGAAGAGACAAAAATCAGAAACATCAGAGCCGTTGAAAGCAAGGCACGCATGATTTCCTCCGTATGGTTATTCATCGTTTGCCAGCGGGGCGCGAAAGCGCTTCACGACAAGATCGTCGAAAGAACTGGCGGCATCGGCCTTGGCCCAGAGCCCGACGCCACCCATCCCGGTCAGGCTGTTGTCGGTGACCTGCACATGCTTGATGC
>JANOTM010000416.1:0-2400 GCA_031416355.1 Gammaproteobacteria bacterium | reverse complement strand
CAAGCCCCAGGACCGGGCACATCGTATGGCCATCCAGATTGCGGCGCGCTTGAATGTGGAATTGCGCCGCGCCGGCAAACCTCCATTGAGCTCGGACATCGTCACGCGTCTGGTGCATTTACTGCAGGAGACACTGGCACTGGGCACGCCAAATGTGGACAATAAGCCGCAAAGAAAAGACTGAATAGTCGGTCGTTCTCCACACGCGCGGAAAATCGCACGCCGCAGCCATCTCAATATACTGAAATAATCGCTGCCATGGCTATCCAGAACCTACCCCCCCCGAACGCCAGCCAGGAAACCCTGGACAAGGCCTACGACCCGCACGCCCTGGAACAACGCCTCTATGCCGCCTGGGAACAGGCCGGTTTCTTCGCCCCGCAAGGAAGCGAGCGGCCCTATTGCATTATGATTCCGCCGCCCAATGTTACCGGCAGCCTGCACATGGGGCATGCGTTCAACAACACCATCATGGATACGCTTATCCGCTGGCATCGCATGTGTGGCGACAATACCCTGTGGCAGGCGGGTACCGACCACGCCGGCATCGCCACGCAAATGGTGGTCGAGCGCCAGCTCAACGCCGAGAAAAAAACCCGTCATGACCTCGGGCGGGAAAAATTCATCGAGCGCGTCTGGACCTGGAAGGCCGAGTCCGGTGGCAACATTACCCGCCAGCTGCGCCGCATGGGCGCCTCGATCGACTGGTCGCGCGAGCGCTTCACCATGGACGAGGGTCTGTCGAAGGCGGTCACCGAGGTGTTCGTGCGGTTGCACGAAGAAGGTTTGATCTATCGCGGCAAGCGCTTGGTGAATTGGGATCCAGTGTTGCATACCGCCGTTTCTGATCTCGAAGTAGTTTCCGAGGAAGAACAGGGATGGCTATGGCATATCCGTTATCCGCTCGCGGATGGCAGTGGTGAGTTGATTGTCGCCACAACACGTCCGGAAACCATGCTCGGCGACTCCGCTGTCGCCGTTAATCCTGAAGACGAGCGCTATCAGAAATTCGTTGGCAAAAAAATTCGGCTACCGATCACAGGACGTGAGATTCCGGTAATCGCTGATGACTATGTAGACAAAGAGTTCGGCTCCGGCTGTGTGAAGATCACTCCGGCACACGATTTCAACGACTACGAAGTCGGCAAGCGCCACAAGTTACCGCTGCTCTCGGTCTTGGAGGCTGATGCCAGCATTAGCGCCGCCCCATACTTATTTATGCCGGTGGGAAGTAAATTTACATTCCCCGATGGACGAGTCTTGCAACAAGGAGGTGATGACAAGTACGAAGGCTTTACCGCCGAGGGGTCTATATCTACCGGAATAGGCAGCAACCATGCTGATCTCATACCTACTCCTTACCACGGAATGGACCGCTACGACGCGCGCAAAAAAATCGTCGCCGATCTCGAAGCCGCTGGCCTGCTGGCGGAAGTGAAACCGCACAAGCTCATGGTACCCAGAGGCGACCGCTCCGGCGCCGTGCTCGAGCCCTTCCTCACCGACCAGTGGTACGTAAAGGTCGCGCCGCTCGCGGCCGAGGCCATCAAGGCGGTGGAAGACGGCCGCGTCAAGTTTGTGCCGGACAACTGGAAGAACACTTACTATGAATGGATGCGCAACATTCAAGACTGGTGCATCTCGCGCCAGATCTGGTGGGGGCATCGCATCCCGGCGTGGTACGACGACGCCGGTAAGGTCTACGTCGCGCACACCGAGGCCGAGGCACGTAAAAAATTCAAACTCGCACCCCATGTGGTTCTCAAGCAGGATGAGGACGTGCTCGACACCTGGTTCTCATCGGCGCTGTGGCCGTTCTCCACCCTAGGCTGGCCGGAGGAAACCCCGGCGCTGCGGACTTGGTATCCCACGGCGGTGCTGGTCACCGGCTTCGACATCATCTTTTTTTGGGTGGCGCGCATGATCATGATGGGTCTTAAGTTCACCGGCGCGGTGCCGTTCCGCGAGGTCTACATACACGGCCTGGTGCGCGATGCCCATGGACAGAAGATGTCCAAGTCCAAGGGCAACGTGCTCGATCCCATCGACCTCATCGACGGCATCACTCTAGAGAGCCTGGTGAAAAAGCGCACCACCGGTCTCATGCAGCCGGACATGGCGCCCAAGATCGACAAGGCCACGCGCAAGGAATTTCCCGACGGTATTCCGGCCTATGGTACCGACGCCCTGCGCATGAGCTTCGCCAGCCTCGCTACCCTGGGGCGTGATATCAAGTTCGACCTCGGGCGCGTCGAAGGCTATCGCAACTTCTGCAATAAGCTGTGGAACGCAGCGCGCTACGTGCTGATGAACACCGAAAACAAGAACTGCGGTGCAAACGGCGAGCCCGTCGAACTCACCGTGGCCGATCGCTGGATACGTTCACGCCTGCTGCAAGTG
>JANOTM010000415.1:0-14106 GCA_031416355.1 Gammaproteobacteria bacterium | reverse complement strand
CTGATTCGTGCCCGCCGATAATCACTGCCATACTGTCTCCCTGAACATCATCATTAGATGTTATTGTTGATAAGGGCGCCGGAAGCTTGTCCGGGCGCGATGTAACAATATATCCAACGATTTCGGAAATTGTTTAGGGGTGAAGGCGAAAATAAGTGGAAAAAGGTTGGAATGGATATTTTATGGGCGTTTGTGATGCATTTAGTGTAGCGATAGGGTGGCGGGTGTTGGGGGATGGGGGGAACGGGCGTACTTTTGGTGGGGGTTTATAATTAAGAACAGGCGCCCAGGAGAATGTTGCGAAATTGACCACAGGCATATTGCGCCACACAAATGGGTGGCGCCCTGTAGGTGCACCGCCAAAAAAAGCCCCGCATAGGCGGGGCTTTCGTTTACAACAGGGTAAGGGCTGACTTACATCATACCGCCCATGCCGCCCATGCCTTCCATACCACCACCGCCACCACCACCGCCCTTCTCTTCCGCCGGTAGTTCCGCCACCATGGCTTCGGTGGTGATCATGAGGCCGGCCACGGACGAGGCGTTCTGCAACGCGGTGCGTGTGACCTTGGTCGGGTCCAGAATACCCATGGCCAGCATGTCGCCGTATTCACCGGTGGCGGCATTGAAGCCGAAGCTGCCCTTGCCTTCCATCACCTTGTGCAATACCACCGAGCCTTCGCCGCCGGCGTTTTCCACGATCTGGCGCAGGGGCTCTTCCATGGCGCGCATGGCAATCTGTATGCCCACGTCCTGGTCATGGTTGTCGCCTTTGACCTTAATCTCTTTAAGAACGCGGATCAGGGCCACGCCGCCGCCCGGGACCACACCCTCTTCTACTGCGGCGCGGGTCGCGTGCAATGCGTCTTCTACGCGCGCCTTCTTCTCTTTCATTTCGATTTCACTGGCGGCGCCGACCTTGATTACCGCCACACCGCCGGCCAGCTTGGCGACGCGTTCCTGCATCTTCTCTTTGTCGTAGTCCGACGTGGCCTCTTCGATCTGGGCGCGGATCTGTTTGACGCGCGCTTCGATATCCTTGGGATTGCCAGCGCCGTCGATGACGGTGGTGTTTTCCTTGGAGATCTGTACGCGCTTAGCGGAACCGAGCACGCTCAGGTCGGCTTTTTCCAAGCTCATGCCGAGCTCTTCAGAAATCACCGTGGCGCCGGTAAGAACGGCGATGTCCTGCAGCATGGCCTTGCGACGATCACCAAAGCCCGGGGCCTTGACGGCGCAGACCTTGAGGATGCCGCGGATGTTGTTCACCACCAAGGTGGCGAGGGCCTCGCCTTCCACGTCTTCGGAGATGATCAACAACGGCTTGCCCTGCTTGGCCACGCCTTCCAGCACCGGCAACAGCTCGCGGATGTTGGAGATCTTTTTGTCGTAGATAAGAATGCTGGGGGTTTCCAGCTCGGCGGTCATGGTCTCTTGCTTGTTAATGAAGTACGGAGACAAATAACCACGGTCGAACTGCATGCCTTCCACGATGTCGAGCTCGTTGTCAAAACCGGAGCCTTCTTCCACCGTGATCACGCCTTCTTTACCAACCTTCTCCATGGCCTGGGCGATGATATTGCCGATAGACGTGTCGGAGTTGGCCGAGATCGTACCGACCTGGGCGATTTCCTTGTGGTCGGAGCACGGCCTGGACAGTTTCTTCAAGGCCTCGACCGCACTGATAACGGCTTTGTCGATACCGCGCTTCAGGTCCATGGGATTCATGCCGGCGGCTACGGACTTAAGTCCTTCGCGCAACAGCGCCTGGGCCAGCACGGTGGCGGTGGTGGTGCCGTCACCGGCGAGGTCGGAAGTCTGGCTGGCGACTTCCTTCACCATCTGCGCGCCCATATTTTCGTATTTGTCTTTAAGCTCGATTTCCTTCGCCACGGACACACCGTCCTTGGTGATGGTCGGCGCGCCGAACGACTTGTCGAGCACGACGTTGCGGCCCTTGGGGCCGAGGGTGACCTTGACTGCATCGGCCAGGATATTGACGCCGCGCAGCATGCGTATGCGCGCGGAATCACCAAACAATACTTCTTTCGCTGCCATGATATTTACCTCGGTATATTCGTTGATTTAACTTAAGGCTACGGCTAACGCTTACTTGCCGTCGACCACGCCCACGATGTCTTCTTCGCGCATGACGAGCAGTTCCTCGTCACCCACCTTAACTTCGGTGCCGGAATATTTGCCGAACAGCACGATGTCGCCCACCTTTACATCCAGGGGACGGGATTGGCCGTTCTCGAGTATCTTGCCTTTACCCACGGCGAGGACTTCGCCCCGGATCGGTTTTTCTTTGGCGGTGTCGGGGATAACAATGCCGCCGGCGGATTTACGTTCTTCTTCCAGGCGGCGCACGATCACGCGATCATGCAAGGGACGGATATTCAAAGGTGTTACTCCTTTCTTGGGGGCAGTTTGTGCAGTCATCGTTGCGACTCCTTGTTAAATGAATTGATTAAAACAATGACAGGAAATAGTGACTGAGCGATATTAGCACTCGGTCATGGTGAGTGCTAATCATATTGAGCGCTATTTTCTTGTCAACCCCCTAAGATTTAAGGATTGCTTTTCATGTAAAATTGATTAAACTAGTTATATAACTAGTCAGATAGACGAGGTATACGATGAATGCTTGGCCGGTACAAGACGCAAAAGCCCGTTTCAGTGAGCTACTGGACGCTTGCGTAAGCGAGGGACCACAACTGGTCACTCGGCGAGGCACCGAAACCGCTGTTCTCGTGCCTATCACGGAATGGAAGCGATTGAGCAACGCTGCACGCCCCTCTCTCAAGCTATTACTGTTATCCGATGTTGGCCGCGTGGACTTTGAGCTGCCTCAGCGCGGATCGGCTCGACGCAGGCCTGGAGTAGCTATAGGCTGAGCCGTGTATCTTCTTGATACCAACGTCGTCTCCGAGCTGCGCAAAGTACGCCCACATGGGGCTGTGGTCGCGTGGCTCGAAGGCGTCGCCGACGCTGATCTCCATCTCTGTGCCGTGACGCTCGGTGAGATACAAGCCGACATCGAGATCACACGCGAGCAAGACGCCGTCAAGGCAGCGGCAATAGAGGCATGGGCCGATCAGGTTGCCACTGCCTACAATGTGCTGCCCATGGATGCCGCGACCTTTCGGCTATGGGCAAAACTGATGCACCGGCAATCGAACACGGTTTATGAGGATGCCATGATCGCCGCCAGCGCAATCACGCATAAGCTCACTGTCGTCACCAGAAATGTCCGGGATTTTGAGCGCTTTAAAGTATCATTGCTCAACCCGTTCGGGGATGCGGGCTCTGATTGAGTATCTACGGGGTGGAATCTCACTAATCTATTGAACGGCCTTTGCACTTTAATATCCTCACTTTAAGGCTTTGACCAAACCTCAACTCCGCTTAACAGGCTGTTTTCGGGGCGAAAACAGCGATGCGGTATAAAAAATACTAAAAGTGGGGATAAAAAAGGGGCGACTACACGTCCTAGGTGTAGTCGCCCTAACCACCATACTTAACATATGAAGGAGGAGTCCGAACGCTGCGAAGTATTCGGACACCTTGTCGGACCTCCCACCCTAGGATGAGTTCACGTGCACCCATACCAAATTATACTTACTACCTGTCCCGGCTCGGAAATAGCCGAGCAAATTGCTCAGGTACTGGTGGAGGAGGGTCTGGCGGCCTGTGTCAACATACTTCCCCCCATGCGCTCGATATATACTTGGCGGGGTGCAGTGGAATCCGCCACGGAACATTTACTCCTAATCAAATGCCTAAGCCAGCGCTACGCGGTCATAGAAGAACGGCTGCGCAGCATGCACCCATACGAAATTCCCGAGATCATCGCCATTCCCATCGTCCAAGGCCTGCCTGACTATCTCGCCTGGCTCAACCAACCGGATAAGACCTGATGAAAAAACTGTTCGCTATGTTTCTCGCCCTGGCCTTGTTTCAGGCGCTGGCCGTGACTCACGCCAACCCCCTGGAAGAGGAACTACTGGAGGCACCCAAGGCGTTCGCACTGACCTTAAAAGCGCTCTCTGCCGATACCATCGAGGCCCAGTGGAAAATCGCCGACGGTTATTATCTCTATCGGGATAAATTCAAATTCGAAGTCCTGGATGACAACGTGCAACTGTTGCCACCGGTCCTGCCGGCCGGCATACGTAAAAAGGACGAATTTTTTGGCGAGGTCGAGACTTATCGCAAAACCATCAAGATTAAACTTCCCTTCACCCGCACCAGCGCCGAAGCCTCGACCATCTTGCTGCGCGTGACTTCCCAGGGTTGCGCCGATGTGGGTGTGTGCTATCCGCCCCTGATACAAGAGATCAATCTCAAGCTGCCTGCGGGCAAGGGCACCGCGCCCACCGCGGCTCCCGATAAAAATATCTCCGATAAAACTATTACCGGCAAGGGCATCAAATCCATCGCCGACCTAGGTAAACAGATCGAGCCCGATGGCAGTAGTGAGCGCGATTTCCTGCCAGTAGACCAGGCGTTCACCCTTGAGGTGGAGGCGCGCGACAGTAATACCTTGGTGGCACGTTTACAGATCGCACCGGGTTATTATCTTTACAGAGACAAGACCCACTTCCAATTAAGCGGCGCCGATAACACCCAGTTGGCCAGCTACGACTTGCCCAAAGGCCAAGTCAAGATGGACCCCTATATCGGCGAGACCGAGATCTACCATGATCGCGTCGAAATCAAACTCCCGCTGGTGCGCACTGCGCAACAGCGTAGTGTGTTTACTCTCAAGGCCGGCTACCAAGGCTGTGCCGAACAAGGGATATGCTATCCACCCACCAGCAAAAACATCGACATCGTACTGCCGCAGGGGGAAATCCAGGGTGCGGTGTTTACCCCTACGAACGACCCTGTGCTCGGTAATGCCACGGCAGATTCTTCAAACACCGGCAGCGATATCGGCGCATTTCTCGTGGCCATCGCCGGAGCCTTCGGTGTCGGCCTGCTGCTGACCTTCACCCCGTGTGTATTGCCCATGATCCCGATTCTTTCGAGCATTATCGTGGGCCAAAGTAATGCCCCGGGAAACACCAAGCTCACTAAATTCAAGGGCGGCATGTTGTCTTTGTCCTACGTGATGGGCACGGCGGTAACGTACACCGCCGCCGGCGTACTCGCCGGGGCAACCGGCGACCAATTGCAGGCGTATTTCCAAAATCCGTATGCCATAAGTGGCGTGAGCACGATCTTCGTGCTGCTGTCCCTGTCCATGTTCGGTTTTTACGAATTGCAGATGCCGGCATTTATTCAGTCGCACATGACGCAAAAATCCCAGAATATACGCGGCGGTACTCTCCTCGGGACCTTTGTGCTGGGCATACTTTCTGCGCTCATCGTGGGCGCCTGTGTGTCGCCGCTGATCATAGGCGTGCTGGGGGTGGCCATACAAAAGGCCGATCCGGCGCTGGGTGGCGCGCTCATGTTCTCCATGGCCATGGGCATGGGTGTGGTGCTCATCGCCATAGGCATAGGCGCGGGCTTCCTGCTGCCCAAGGCTGGGCCATGGATGAATAGGGTCAAGCAGGTGTTCGGCGTGCTGTTGCTGGCCGTGGCCATTTATCTGTTGGATGCCTTGCCGCAGGTGCCGGTGTTGCTGCTATGGGCGACGCTGCTCATCGTGTCGGCGGTGTATCTGGGCGCCACCCAGTCTCTGCCGCATGACGCCGGCAACTGGCGTTATCTGTGGAAAGGCATAGGCACGGTGCTGCTCCTGTGGGGCGTGTTGGCGCTGTTGGGTGGGCTCATGGGTGAACGCGATATTTTCAATCCCCTGCCCCGCACCACGCTCATGGCCAAGGGTGGTGAGTCGCTGATGGCGACCAACAGTGTACCGGTGGAAAACACTGAACTGTTCGAGCGTTACACCTCTCTGGCGCAGGTAGAAGCGGCGCTGGCGGCCGCCCGTGCCGCGGGCAAACCGGCGATACTCGATTTCTACGCCACCTGGTGCAAGGACTGCGTGCGCATGGAAAAAGGCACCCTCGCCGATCCCCGGGTACGCGCCGCCCTGAAGGGCTACACGTTAATAAAGGCGGATGTGACGGAAACCAACGCGGAAACCAACGCCATTAAACAACGCTACAAGGTGCTGGGACCGCCGGCGATGTTGTTCTTCACGCCCAACGGCGAGGAAAAAACCGCGCTGCGCTTTTACGGTTACCGTAGCGTGCCAGAGCTCCTAACCCTGCTGGAAAAAATTTGATCCAGAGCTGACATGAAAAAAATTCTATTCTTCGCCGCCGCCCTCGCGGCCATGGGTGCCGGCCTGTGGTTCGGGCTATCCCTGCTATCGCCCACCACAAACCAACAACGCCCCGACCTTCGTCTGCCCGACATGCTGGGCCAGATGCATAGTCTGAGCGAATGGCGGGGTAAAGTGGTGGTGCTTAATTTCTGGGCCACCTGGTGCCCGCCGTGCCGGGAGGAAATCCCGGTATTTATCGAGCTACAAAAACGCCACGCCGGCCGTCTGCAAATTATAGGGGTGGCGGTGGACGATCTCGCGCCGGTGCGGGACTTCTATATCAACGAAGGTATGAATTACCCGGTACTCATGGATACACGCGGCGCCTTCGACATCACCGCCGATTTCGGCAATACCTCAGGCAGCCTCCCTTATAGCGTGGTGATGGATGCCCAAGGCAATATCGTCGCGCGCAGATTGGGGGCCCTCACCCTGCCGGTGCTGGAGGAGATCCTTAAACCCTACCTAGACGATAAATAGCCCCGCGATCTAGATAGCTTCCGTTTTTGCTGCGAACTGTGCTTAATTTCGCGAAATTTCTTGCAACTGGACAAAAGCCAGCCTAATACGTAGACTGCGCGGCTGATATACGCTATTACATGATCACCGCAAGAAGCCCGGCTTTTCCGTGAAGATAGCAACACTATAGGACCCCATGGCGGAAATCCTGGTACTTAATGGCCCCAATCTTAACTTGCTAGGTAAGCGCGAGCCTGAACATTATGGCAATGTCGGTTTAAACGAAATTAATGCCGGCCTTACCCCCATCGCCAAGGCGGCGGGGCATACCCTGGGCTTTTACCAAAGCAACGCCGAACACGAACTGATACAGCGGGTGCACCAGGCCATGGAGCAAAAAATCCAGTTCATACTCCTGAACCCCGCGGCCTATACCCACACCAGCGTCGCCTTGCGGGATGCCTTAGCGGCCAGCAATATCCCGTTCATTGAAATACATATCTCCAATGTGCATGCGCGCGAGGAATTCCGCCGCCATTCCTATTTTTCCGACGTGGCTGTGGGCGTCATTAGCGGGCTAGGTGCCTTGGGCTATGAGCTCGCTCTGCGGGCCGCTATCCAGCACCTGAAATTACGCCCGCTTCCCCACTAGGCCCTATACCAAACTTAGGACGGTTACCGTGGATATACGCAAGATCAAAAAACTCATAGAAATGCTCGAGGAATCCAATCTCACGGAAATCGAAATCCACGAGGGTGAGGAGACCATACGCCTGAGCCGACTGGCCACCCCCACCGCCGCGCCCATGGCCGCCGTCTATGCACCACCCATGGCCGCCACCCTGCCTGTGGCTGCAGAAGCCGCAGTGCCGTCGGGACATATGGTTACATCGCCCATGGTCGGCACCTTTTATCGCTCGTCCACGCCCAACGCCAAGCCCTTTGTGGAAGTCGGCAGTCAGGTCAAGGTCGGCGATACGCTGTGTATCATCGAGGCGATGAAAATGCTTAATCAAATCGAGGCCGACAAGGCCGGTATCATTAAAGCCATGCTCAAGGAAAACGGTCAGCCGGTGGAATACGGCGAACCGTTGTTTGTCATTGAATAAGCCCGCACATCTTAATAACCGGCCAACGGCCGCACCACCTTCCCCTCTCCCTCCGAGAGAGGGTGGCCCGCAGGGCCGGGTGAGGGCTCTTTGTTTACGGCGCCCCCACCACCGGGCGGCCTCCACATGATTGAAAAAGTAGTCATCGCCAATCGCGGCGAAATCGCGCTGCGCATACAGCGGGCGTGCCGCGCCCTGGGCATCAAGACCGTGTGTCTGCATTCCGTGGCCGATCGCGACGCCAAATACGTCAAGCTCGCGGACGAATCGGTGTGCATAGGGCCGGCGGCGGCCAAGGACAGCTACCTGAATATCCCAGCGGTGATCAGCGCCGCCGAAGTCACCGACGCCGTGGCCATCCATCCGGGATATGGCTTTCTGTCGGAAAACGCCGACTTCGCCGAACGCGTGGAACAAAGCGGCTTTATCTTCATCGGGCCACGGGCCGAGACCATACGCCTCATGGGCGACAAGATCTCCGCCATCCAGGCCATGAAAAAGGCCGGGGTGCCGTGCGTGCCCGGCTCCGACGGACCCCTGTCGGACGATGACGAGACCAACATTCGCCTCGCCGCCGGCATCGGCTACCCAGTGTTGATCAAGGCGTCCGGCGGCGGCGGCGGCAAGGGCATGCGCGTGGTCCATAGCGAAGCCGCCCTGCGCAACGCCATCTCCATGACCCGCGCCGAGGCCAAGGCCGCGTTCAACAACGACATCATATACATGGAAAAATGCCTGGAAAATCCACGCCACGTGGAATTCCAGGTGCTGGCGGACGAACACGGCAATGCCATACACCTGGGGGAACGCGACTGCTCCATGCAGCGCCGCCACCAGAAAGTAGTAGAAGAGGCGCCCGCCCCCGGCATCACCGAAAAACTGCGCACCCGCATGGGCGAGCGCTGCGCCGAGGCGTGCCGCAAAATCGCCTACCGCGGCGCCGGTACCTTCGAATTCCTGTATGAAAACGGCGAGTTCTATTTCATCGAAATGAACACGCGCGTGCAGGTGGAGCACCCGGTAACGGAATTCATCACCGGCGTCGATATCGTCAAGGAGCAACTGCTCATCGCCTCCGGTGAAAAACTCTCCTATCGCCAGAAGGATATCGAGTGGCGCGGCCACGCCATGGAATGCCGCATCAACGCCGAAGACCCCAAGACCTTCATGCCGTCCCCGGGACGCATCACGCAGTTCCATCAACCGGGCGGTCCCGGCATACGCGTCGATACCCACGTGTATAACAACTACACGGTGCCGCCCTATTACGACTCCATGATAGGCAAGCTCATTGCCTACGGCGACACGCGCGACATCGCCATGGCGCGCATGCGCATCGCGCTCAGCGAAATGGTCATCGACGGCATCAAGACGAATATTGCCCTGCACCAGGACATCATGAACGACGCGGCGTTCAAGGCCGGCGGTGTGAATATTCATTACTTGGAAAAAAAGTTGGGCCTGTCATAACGGTAGATACAAGAGGAAAGAGAAAAGATACAAGTGAACACCGTAGTCCCTACCGCCGCTACCTTCCAGTCATCTCCCTAGAGGTTTTACTTGTATCTTTTCTCTTTCCTCTTGTATCTGCCTTAAATATGCCCTGGCTAAAACTCACCCTACGCACCAACCAAGACGATGCCGCATCCTGGTCCCAGGCCCTCGAGGAATGCGGCGCGATCTCGGTAAGTCTGGAAGATGCCGGCGATGAGCCCTTGCTGGCGTGCGCGCTGGAGGAAACGCCCCTGTGGTCGCAGATGTGGGTAAGCGCCCTATTCGACGCCGGCACCGATCCCGACCAGGTGTGCGCGCAACTGATGCAGATACTGCGACTGGACCGCGCGCCCGCGTACACCAGTGACATACTCGCCGATCAGGATTGGAGCGCGCCTGGATGGATCGCTTTCAGCCCATGCACTTCGGCGGCGATCTTTGGGTCGTGCCCAGCTGGCTCAAGCCACCGCAACCTAATGCGGTCAATATTATTCTCGATCCGGGCTTGGCTTTCGGCACCGGCACCCATGCCACTACCGCGCTATGCCTGGGGTGGCTGGCACTACACCCGCCGGTGAATAAAGACATCATCGACTTCGGTTGCGGCTCCGGCATACTCGCCATCGCCGCTCTTAAGCTGGGTGCGCGCCACGCCTATGGTGTGGACGTGGACCCGCATGCACTCGCCGTAAGCCGTGAGAACGCCACGGCCAACCACGTGGCGGCGCATCTCGTCCTGGGCACGCCCGACTCCCTGACAGGCACCACCCAGGCCGACGTGGTCATGGCCAATATCCTGGCGCAACCATTGATACTGCTGGCTCCCCACCTCATGCAGCTGGTGAAACCCGGCGCCACACTTATACTTTCGGGTATGCTGGAAAATCAGACCGAGGAAGTGAGTTGGCACTACCGCGACCACTTCGAATTTGAACGTCAAGTGCACGACCACTGGGCCATGCTCGTGGGCAAACACCTCTCCTAAAAGACGAAAACGCATGCATACCCGCTGCCCTGAATGCCGCACCACGTTTGTTGTGAAACCAGGCCAACTGCAGGCCCGCGACGGCCTGGTGCGTTGCGGCCGCTGCCTGACGGTATTCCGCGCGGAAAAACACCGTGTCGCCAAGGCGTCCATTAAGGCCGGAGCCACTAGCCCCAAGACAGTGCATGAACATTCCGATCCGGGTACTGGGCGCAAAACCGGCAAAAAGCCCGCGGCCAAAACCACTAACGATACAAAAAGGCGCTCCAAAATCCCGGCCGAGGCAAAATCCACCGCGGCCAAGACCGCACCCGAGTCGGCACCTCTTACCTTGCTTGATCCGGTTGCAAGACCGCGAACACGCCTGCCGTTTTGGATGGTGGGCAATATCACTTTGGTGCTGTTATTACTGGCCCAGGGCGCGTACTTCTACAGCGGCGACTTGGTGTTTGCTTATCCCGCACTAAAACCGGCGTTCGCAGACGTATGTCGGGCCCTAGGATGTCAATTGACCCCGCCGCAAGATATCAATCTTATCGATCTGGTAGAGGCCAAGATCGCACCGCATCCAAAATTCGATAAGGCCCTGCGTATCCGTGCCACCCTAGTGAATCGCGCCCATTTCAAACAAACCTTTCCCATCATGGAAGTCACCCTCAGCGACACCCGTGGCCAAATCATCGCGCGACGCGCCTTTAAACCGGAAGAATACGTGGAAAAATCCCGCAACGACGATGTCACTATGGCGCCGCACGTGGCGATACCGGTGCTACTGGACGTTACCCATCCCGGAAACCGCGCATTGAGCTATGAAATCCGATTATTAGCAGTCAATTAAATATTTCCCCACCAAACAGCCGTTATTTCCCTACTTCCATCAATTGCCTCTTCCCTGAGCACATATTTTTTGGGTATGATGCCGTCCTTTTCCTCCGCAAATAGCGGGGAACAGAACACACCCATGCAACTCGGACCCTATACCCTAAAAAACAATCTGCTGGTCGCGCCCATGGCCGGGGTCACGGACAGACCGTTCCGTCAGCTGTGTAAAACGCTGGGCGCGGGCATGGCTGTGTCCGAAATGGTGGCGTCCAACTCCCTGTTATGGGGTAGCGAGAAGACCCTGCGGCGCGCCAACCACGAAGGCGAAACCGAACCCAAATCGGTACAGATCGCCGGCGCCGACCCGACCATGATGGCCGAGGCCGCGCGCCACAACGTGGACAATGGGGCGCAAATCATCGACATCAACATGGGCTGTCCCGCCAAGAAAGTCTGCAACGTCATGGCCGGCTCGGCGCTCTTGTGTGACGAGGCCCTGGTGGTGCGCATACTCGAGGCCGTGGTCAAGAGCGTGGACGCGCCGGTGACCCTTAAGATCCGCACCGGCTGGGATAGGGATCATCGCAACGGCGTTACCATAGCGCGCATCGCCGAGGCCAGCGGCATCCAGGCGCTGGCGGTGCACGGCCGCACCCGCGCCGACGCCTACATGGGCGACGCCGAATATGACACCATCGCCGCCATCAAGGCCGCGGTACGCATACCGGTCATCGCCAATGGCGACATCGCAACCCCGGAAAAGGCGCGCCACGTCCTGCAGTACACCGGCGCCGACGGCGTCATGATCGGCCGTGCCGCCCAGGGCCGTCCGTGGATCTTCCGCGAAATCGAACATTTCCTTGCCACGGGTGAGCGCCTGCCGGAACCCTCAGCGGCCGACATTCGTCGCATCCTACTGGGCCATCTGGAGACCCTGTATGCCTTCTATGGCGAACGCCTGGGCGTGCGCATCGCGCGCAAGCATATTTCCTGGTACAGCAAGGGACTGGTGGGTGGCGGCGCCTTCCGCCATGCCATGAATCAACTAGAAACCACCGGTGAACAGATCCGCATCATTCAAGAATTTTTTGATGGGCAAGTAGCGCGGGTCGCCCCTGCCATAGAGCAGGCGGCATGAAAGATACCCACCGCAAGGGTCCACTGGCCCTATGTGTCAAGACTTCACTGGAACGTTACTTCCACGATCTCAACGGCGAGAAGCCGGGTCATCTTTATGAAATGGTAATTACCGAAATCGAGCGCCCATTGCTGGAAGCGGTGATGCACCACGCCCAAAGCAATCAATGCAAGGCGGCGCGCATGCTCGGCATTAATCGCAATACCTTGCGCAAGAAACTCAAGCTGCACGGGTTGGATTAAACAGGAGAGCGGTAGGACCTCGCAGTCAGTTTGTAGGGTGGGCATCGCCCACCCTACCTCTCTGGATTAGTCGGCAGGTAGTGCCGTCAATCCGCATGAATCATTTATTGAAGGGGCAGCATGTCCGGCATCAAGCGCGCATTAATCAGTGTTTCGGATAAAACCGGTATCGTCGAGTTTGCCCGCGCCCTGGTCGAATTGCGTATCGATATTTTATCCACCGGCGGTACTGCGAAACTGCTGAGTGCCGCCGGCATACCGGTGCAAGAGGTATCGGACTACACCGGTTTCCCGGAAATGCTTGACGGCCGCGTCAAGACCCTGCATCCCAAGATCCACGGCGGACTCCTGGGACGGCGTGACCTCGACAGCCACGTGCGCGCCATGCAGGAACACGGCATACCCCCCATAGACCTGGTGGCGGTCAACCTCTATCCCTTCGAACAGGCGGTTGCGCGCCCAGAATGCGATCTGGAAAACGCCGTGGAGAATATCGATATCGGCGGCCCCACCCTGCTGCGCGCGGCGGCCAAGAACCATGGGTCGGTCACGGTGCTGGTCGATAGCGCCGACTACGAACCGGTGCTGACTGAAATGCAGAAAAACCGCGGCGCGGTCACGTCGGCCACGCGTTTCCGTTTGGCGACCAAGGTGTTCGAGCATACCGCGCGTTACGACGGTGCCATCGCCAATTATCTGGGCGCGATCCGCGCCGACGGCAGCCGCGCCCGGTTTCCGCATACTTATAACTCTCAGTTCATCCAGGCGCAGGAAATGCGCTACGGTGAAAATCCTCACCAGCAAGCCGCGTTCTACGTGGAGCCGCATCCGGCGGAGGCGTGTGTCTCCACCGCCAAACAGCTACAGGGCAAGGAGCTTTCTTTCAATAATGTCGCCGACACCGATGCCGCTCTCGAATGTGTGAAGGCCTTCGATGAAACCGCCTGCGTTATCGTTAAACACGCCAACCCCTGCGGTGTGGCGGTAGCCGACAGCGTGCTAGATGCCTACCAGCAGGCCTATATCACCGACCCGACCTCGGCGTTCGGCGGCATTATCGCCTTCAATCGGCCGCTGGACGCGGTCACCGCCAAGGCCATCGTCGAACGCCAGTTCGTGGAAGTGATTATCGCGCCATCGGTCAACCCCGACGCCCTGACTATACTCGCCACCAAACAAAACGTGCGCGTGCTGGCATGCGGTGCTTGGGGACCAGTGCGGCCGGCGGGACTGGATTACAAACGCGTCACCGGTGGGCTGTTGGTGCAGGAAAGAGACAACGGCCAAGTGCTGGAACAGGAACTGAAGGTAGTCACGCAACGCCGGCCCACACCGCAAGAGTTGCATGATCTGCTGTTCGCCTGGAAGGTGGTGAAGTTCGTCAAATCCAACGCCATCGTCTATTGCAAGGAAGGCCGCACCATAGGCGTGGGCGCCGGCCAAATGAGCCGCGTCTATAGCGCACGCATCGCCTCCATCAAAGCCACGGACGCGGGCCTGGAAGTGCAAGGCTCGGTCATGGCCTCGGACGCGTTCTTCCCATTCCGCGACGGCCTGGATCAGGCGGCGGAGGT
>JANOTM010000414.1:0-4194 GCA_031416355.1 Gammaproteobacteria bacterium | reverse complement strand
GTTTACGGTCGAGACGCACCACATCCCCTACTTGTAGAGTCTGTAGATCGCTCAAGGTCAATTCCGCGTCACCCGCGATGACATCCAACGTTACCGAATTCTGTTCGATAGCGCGCCGAATCGGTACAGTTCCCGTCGGTTCCGATTTATGACGTTGCCGCCCGATGTCAATAAAGGCGGCAGCGAGGTCAGGGCTAAGCAGGAACAGCAAGGATCCCGCTGGACCCGGCTGGCAACTCAGCATTATCCACCCGCTCCCGGGCCAAGATATTTCTTGCAAGGCCGGCAATCGATCTCCCCAGGAGACTGATGCTGGATCGATCGCTGGGCCAGTACCCGATAGCAAGGCAGTCGTGAACGAACGCAATAGAGTTTCGGCAAGTCGCTGTGAAATACTCGATGCTACATTTCCACCCGTGGTATCGCTGGATAAGCCAGTCAATAACATGCTCACGTCCTGCACCCACGTCGGCGCAGAGCGAACCGCCAGCATCAACGGACCGTCACCCCTGTTTGCGATTACCCAACGTTCGTCATCATTGCCGATGGCAAGGTCGGTCAGCGGTGTGCACACATCGATAGCACAGGTAAAACCCGCCAACCATTCTCTTGCCCAAGCTGCCAGCACTTGATCGACGCGCGTGCCCAGCGCATCAAGCTCGGCTTCCGTGTACAAACAGTAGCGCGCGGGTTTTATAGACATCTGACGTCCATCAGCCACGGCGGCGCATATCCATGAGCTGTTGTATCATCTCGTTTGAGACCGTGGTGACCTGGGAACTGGCCTGATAGCCGCGCTGGATAATGACCATATCGGTGAACTGTTCGGTGAGTTTGACATTGGATAACTCGACCTTGCTGGCGATCACTTTTCCCATAATATCGGTGGTGGCGCCATGTAATATGGGCTTGTCGCCGGTGTTATTGACGAACAAGCCGTCGCCGACCTGCTCCAGTTTCTGTAAATCGCGGAACCATGCGAGCGCGAGGCGCTGGCCCTGGGCAGTCTCGCCATTGGAGTAGACAAGCTTAAGATAACCCTTTTCGTCATAGGTGACTTTGGTTAGCGACCCCAACGCAGAACCATTTTTGGTGGAGACTTTAAGATCGGACGTGGTTCCTCCGGACAACCCGGTACTGCCGGAAAAACTGCCTGGCTCACCGAAGTTGAGTACGATGGTGCTTGCGGTCTTACCGGCGGGTGCGAGCGTAAAACTCACGGTATTGTAACCGGCGGTCACCATGCCATTACCCTCGTACCGAATTTCTCCGCTGCCCAACACGGTAGTGGCTGGGGGCTCGGTTGCCTCTACGGTCCAAATGCCCGCGACACTACTGACAAAGCGAAACTGAAGTTTATGTGCCTCACCCGTGGAGTCATAGACGGTCACATCTTTGATATCGTGAGTAAGCGCGGTAGTTCCGGAGGTGGGGCGCGACAAATTGCCGATGAAGCTAATTAGGCTAGTGGCCGCCGGTGCCGACGTGCGTCGGCTCGTGATATTGATATCCTCCAGCGTCGACGTTCCGGTCAATCCCATAACACGCGCGTTGCTGGTACGATCCACCAAATATCCGCCGGTATCCAATTCGAACTGGCCGGCACGGGTGTAGTATAAATCGCCGTCACGGCGCAGCACAAACATGCCGTTGCCATCGATCGCCGCGTCCAGTGCGTTTCCGGTTTCGCGCAACTCTCCATCCTGGAAGCGCATACGGGTCGATGGGGTATCCACTCCATTGCCTATCTGTGACGATGTGTCGCCACCACTCCCGCCATAGGTGCTGAAACGGTAAAACAGATCGCGAAAAGCCAACTCCGACGACTTGTAGCCAGGCGTATTCATATTTGCAATATTGTTGCTGATGACCTCCAGGCCTTTGGAAAAACCCAGCAACCCCGATAATCCACTATAGATAGAACCGAACATGTGGCCTCCCTATTTCTTGGTTGTTAAAATAGCCCTTAGGCAGAGCACTGCACATTAGACGCCTACGCGCGATATTTGCGACAGACGCACGTCCGTCAGATAGGCACCGCTGGCGGTCTTGACCGTCATAATCGGGATGCCGTTTTGAAACGCAACGGATATGACACTGCCCTGCTGTGCGCCGCTGGCGGTCTGCACGTCCACGGCCTTGCCAATCAAGCTCAATGCTTGGGATGAAGACTGGATGGTCAGTAGGCTGTCGGTTTTATCGTTCTGCTGACGAGTCATCTCGAGACTGGTGAACTGCGCCATTTGCGCCATGAATTGCTGATTGTCCATGGGTTTCAAAGGATCCTGAAACTGCAGCTGCGTCAGCAGTATCTTCATGAAGTCCTCCTGACCCAAGCTGGCATTCTGCGGGGTCGTGCTGGTATTTCCTACAACACCGATAGTCTCGACGGCCATAATAGTTACCTCCCTTTATCTCAAAATATGAATGTTTTCAGTCGCTCGTGGGCAACTGTGCCGCACCACTTGATTCGTCACCGATTACGTCCTGTCCGCCCGAAGCGCAGCAACCAAAGATCGTCGCTTTGTTTCTGTTCCTGCCTGACATAGTCCTGCATATGCTCTTGCTGCTTGCCCTCCTTGTGTTTCTCCAGCACCATCAATTTCTGTTTTGCCTCTAGCAAGGCTAGACGCGTCGCGTCGTACGCATGCTGCGTTTGGCGCAACTCCTCGAGTTTGGCTTGAAAGTCCTGGCGTTGGCTTGCAAGGTATGACGTCAACCCGCGCTGCCAGTCCATATCAATCGCGGCGCCTTGTTGATGCGCTTCGCGCAACATAGTTTCAAGCGCGGCTATGGATGCACCGAGTTGGCGGGCCTCGTCACTGCGTTCGCTCAACACACGGCTGGCGCGCGCCTGTTCGGCCTTTGCCGCGTCCAGGTCCCAGCGGCGCACGCGCAGCACCGGCTCTATGGGGTAATGAAAACGCTTATATCCGCTTTTCATAATTGCCACCCTTGGCGTTGATAATCCGGTGTAGCTGTTCCATAGCGGCTAGTCGTGCCACGGGTTCGCGCGGCCCTTGAACAAGGAAACTCTCTAATTCCGGCATGATGCGAATGGCTTGATCCAACTCTGGATTCACACCCGCGCGGTATGCCCCCACGTCCACCAAATCCTTGGACGTCTGATAAACGCTCAGCAATCGAACCGTCTGCTTGATCAACGCCAGATCAGTAGCGCTGGCCAGATCCGGTACCAACCGGCTCACGCTCGCCAACACGTCAATCGCAGGAAAGTGCCCGCGATGCGCAAGATTGCGTGCCAGTACCACGTGGCCGTCCAGAATAGCGCGCACGGCGTCGGCAATTGGGTCGTTTAGGTCGTCCCCCTCCACCAGTATCGTGTAGAAAGCAGTAATGGAACCGCCCGAGCCGGTGGCGCCGCCGCGCTCCAACAGTCGCGGCAACATGGCGAATACCGAGGGCGTATAACCGCGCGCCGTCGGTGGTTCGCCGACCGAAAGTCCGATCTCGCGCTGGGCCATGGCGAAGCGGGTTACCGAATCCATGGTCAGTACGACGTCGCGGCCCTGATCACGGAAGAATTCGGCAATCGCCGTGGCCGCCAGCGCAGCGCGCATGCGTACCAGGGCCGGCTGATCCGAGGTAGCAACTATTACCACCGAGCGCTTGAGGCCTTCTGGACCGAGGATATCTTCGATAAAGTCACGCACCTCGCGCCCACGCTCACCCACCAACGCAATAACGTTTACGTCCGCATTCATATTACGGGCGATCATGCCGAGCAAGGTACTTTTACCCACGCCACTACCGGCGAATATACCGATGCGCTGGCCGCGCCCTAGGGTTAAAAGCGAATCGACAGCGCGCACGCCGGTTTCCAACACCTGTCTGATGCGCGAGCGCTTGAGCGGATTGATCGGTGGCGGATAGACCGGATACTGTACCGTCAAGCCCGGCAATGGCAGCCCATCCAGGGGTACGCCGAAGGCATCGACAACACGACCAAGCAGCGCATCACCAACTGGCACGTAAGCCGCCTTGCCGGTTGCGATAACCTCGTTGCCGTGACTGATGCCGTGCAGATCCTCATAGGGCATCAACAAGACTTTTCCGTCCCTTAGGCCGATGACCTCGGCAATGATCGGCCGGCCATGGGTACGCGAATGAATTTCACACAATTCTCCGACAAATACATCGGGACCAGTAGACTCTACCATCAGACCGAAAAAC
>JANOTM010000413.1:0-4812 GCA_031416355.1 Gammaproteobacteria bacterium | reverse complement strand
GCAAAAATCACATTTTTGCTTTTCGTCTCTAAAAATCGCCTGGATGGCAATTTTTAGAGGTTCCAAAATATACATCGGGGTGTAGCTCAGCCTGGTAGAGCACTAGCTTCGGGAGCTAGGGGCCGGAGGTTCGAATCCTCTCACCCCGACCAGTTTTGAAATGGCGGGAACGTTATGGGTCAATTGCTGCGCATCGTTATCATTCTCTTTGGCCTATGGCTGATCATCCGCATCGTGCGGCGCGTGTTGCGCGGACCCGCCCTTCCCCCTCACCCTTCCAATCTTCCGCCCGATGCCGCGGTACTGCCGTGTGCCCATTGTGGCGTGTATATACCCCAATCTGAAACCTACATGAGCGATGGAAAGGTCTATTGCTCGCGTGAACATGCCAAGGCGGACTAAACATAGCGACATATATAACACCTGATTTGTAGGGTGGGCATCGCCCACCAGCGGCTCTTCATCGAAGCTATGTCTGGTGGGCCATGCCCACCCTACATCTCACTGCTACTGCGAGGGCTATGCGGCATTATTTAAAGCGCTATGTTTAGAAAATATAAACGGCGTATCTTTGCCTTCCATGGGAATATGGACTACTTACAATAGAGGGAGGAGAGCCATGGACAGTAGGATATTCAAACCGGGCGCGAGCGCGGCGGAAACCCAGTCGGCCATTGTTGCCGAAGACTGGAAACTGTTGCGTTACTTTAGTATCTACCGGCTGGCCATCGCTTTGGCAGCGGCGATCTATGCCTTGTCGGATGCGGCTATTTCTCCCTATGGCGAAACCGCGCCGCAGCTTTTTCTGGTGGCGAGCGTGCTGTATGCCGCCATTATGCTCGCGAGCATGGAGACCCAGCGCCGGCAGCGGCCCGACTTCGAAACCCAAGCGACCTTCCTGGCGTTTGCCGATATCTCCCTGCTTGCCTTCCTCATGCATGCCAGCAGCGGCCTATCCAGCGGCATGGGTCTGCTCCTGGTGGTATCCGTGGGTGGCAGTAGCCTGATGTTGGGCACACGCATGACCGTGTTCTTCGCCTCCCTCGCCAGCATTGCCCTCTTACTGGAACACAACTGGAGCGCACTCACCGGCGGCGACTGGCCCACGGAAGGCCACACCCAAGCGGGCCTGTTGGGCATTGCCACCTTCGCCACCGCTCTGCTTTCCAATACCCTGTCTCAACGTCTGCGCGCCACGGAGGATCTGGCCAAGCGCCGCGGTGTGGACCTGGCCAATATGGCGCAGATCAACGACCTCATTATCCAACGCATGCAAGCCGGTGTGCTGGTGTGCGACCAAATAGGTCACGTGCACATGCTGAACAAAACCGCGCGCGATTTTCTAGGCTTGGATCCCAGCGCCAGCAAGCGGCCGCTACTTACGGATATCTCCTCCAGCCTCGCTACTCAGCTTCTTCAATGGCTGGACAAATCCGTGCCGCAACGCGGTCTCCAGCTCATCACTACCCGCGCCGGTTATACTTTGCTGCCGCGGTTTATTCTTATCGGCGCGGCCAAGACCTCCGGCGTCCTGGTGTTTCTGGAAGACACCTCCATCCTCAAACAACAGGCGCAGCAGCTTAAAATGGCGGCGCTCGCGCGCCTGACCGCGAGCATCGCCCATGAAATCCGTAATCCTCTGGGCGCGATTATCCATGCCGGCCAGTTACTGGTGGAGTCCCCCACTCAGACTAGCGAAGAACAAAGACTGGTGCGCATCATCCAGGACCAGAGCCGGCGCATGAATGTCATCATCGAAAACGTCATGCAATTGAGTCGGCGCGACCATGTCAATCCGGTGCGCTTCGATATGGCCACCTGGCTCAAGGATTTTGTCACGCAATTTGCCCTCACCGGCAAACACCCGGAGGAGCTTTTTTCCGTCTTTATCGCACAGAACACCTATATTTACGTAGATTCGGACCAACTGAACCAGGTCGTGGGTAATCTTGCCCAAAACGCCCTGCGTCACAGCCCACCGTTTTCCGGTCAGCCGCTCATTTCCTTGAAGGCGGGAATGGACCCGGATAACCGGCCCTATCTCGATGTCATCGACTGGGGCAGCGGCGTCCCTGCGGAAATTGTGGACAATATTTTCGATCCTTTCTTTACTACCACCCCCAAAGGTACCGGTCTTGGTCTATATATTGCTCGTGAGTTATGCGAAGGCAACGGTGCCCGGCTGGATTACAACCCGGGTGAAAAGATAGGCAGCCGCTTTCGCATTACCTTCGCCCGTGCCGAAGACAGCGGCGACCCCACACCCTGATTCGTAAGGATATGAGCAAGCACCAAGTATTAATCGTCGACGACGAGCCGGATATCCGCGAGCTCCTGGAATTAACCCTGGGTCGCATGAATCTGGAAACCCGTTCCGCGGAAAATCTGGCGGAGGCCCATGAACTGCTGGCGCAGTTCAAGTTCGACCTGTGCCTTACGGACATGCGCCTGCCCGACGGCAACGGCATAGACCTGGTGCGCTATATCCAGAATAAACACCCGACCCTGCCGGTGGCGGTGATCACCGCCCATGGCAATATGGAAACGGCGGTGACCGCCCTCAAGGCCGGCGCCTTCGACTTTGTTTCCAAACCTCTCGATATCAACGATTTGCGCAATATCGTGCGTTCTGCCCTGCGTGTAGGTCAGACACCGGTGGTACCGGCCAGCCAAATCGGCGGCCAAAAGTTACTCGGCAACTCCGGTGCCATGGCGCGGGTACGGGCACTCATAGAAAAACTTGCCCGCGGCCAAGCACCGGTCTACATCCACGGGGAGTCCGGCACCGGCAAAGAACTGGTGGCACGCCTGGTCCACGAACTGGGGCCGCGCGCCGAGAATCCGTTTGTGCCGGTGAACTGCGGCGCCATCCCGGAACAGCTGATGGAAAGCGAATTCTTCGGCCACAAAAAAGGCAGTTTCACCGGCGCCGTGCAGGACAAGGACGGCCTGTTTAAGGCCGCCGACGGCGGTACCCTGTTCCTGGATGAGGTCGGCGACCTGCCCATACCCATGCAGGTCAAGCTGCTGCGCGCCATACAGGAGCGCACCGTACGCCCCGTGGGCAGCCAGACCGAAATGCGGGTGGATGTGCGCATACTCAGTGCTACCCACCGGGATCTGCATGGTCTGGTGCGGGAAGGTAAATTTCGTCAAGATCTCTATTATCGGCTGAACGTGATCGAACTGGCGGTGCCCAACCTGCGCTCGCGCGCAGAAGATATCCCGGTGCTGGCCGAATTCCTGTGTACCAAACTCAGCGCCACCCTGGGCGCCCAGGCCCCGCGCCTGGCCGCCGACGCCTTGGAAAGCCTGTCGCGCTACGATTTTCCCGGCAATGTGCGTGAATTAGAGAATATCCTGGAACGCGCCATGACCATGTGCGACGGCACCGAAATCCACGCCGCCGACCTGCAATTACCCGACAACCGCGGCCACGAACATCTAGACGATCCCGGGGCTGCCGGCAACACCTCCCTGTCCGACAACGAATCCCTGGAAGAATACCTGGCCCGGGTAGAAGAATCCGCCATACGCGAGGCCCTGGAACGCACCCAGCAAAATAAAACCGCCGCCGCAAAATTATTGGGCATTACTTTTCGGGCCCTGCGTTACAAGCTGGAAAAGCTCGGCATCGATTGAAATTAACAGCCTAAGTGCAGGACATCGTTCTTAAATACTCCTCGCGGGTGTGGCAGGGCCCCGCCCAGATAGATACCCTATGCCGGCCCTCGGGAGCAGGATGGGGTGAGGGTGACGAGTGTAGTTCTCGTTCTTGCTGTTTATACCTTTTCAGATATAATTGGTTCATGCTGAACCAACAGGAAAAGCCGCTCGTCTGGTTGGGTAGTAGTAAAAAGGACTTGATGGCGCTGACCATGGATGTGCGCAAATTCTTCGGTCATGCCTTGGACTTTGCCCAGCGCGGCGAACAGCACGTCGCAGCCAAAGTTCTCAAAGGTTTTGGGGGTGCGGGTGTCTTGGAGATCGTCGAAGAGGGTCGAGGCGGCACATATCGAGCTGTTTACACAATCAAGTTCGATGTAGCGGTTTTTGTGCTGCACGTGTTCCAGAAAAAGAGCAAGAGCGGCATAGCAACGCCTAAACCAGACATGGGCATTATCCGCGCACGCCTGAAAGTCGCGGAGAAACTTGCGCAGGAGATGCGTGATGAATAAGCGAATGATCGATGGTGTTGAAGTTACGCTAAGCTCCGGCAATGTCTTTGCCGACCTAGGCTTGCCCGACGCCAATAAACTGAAAATCAAGTCCGGCCTCGTGATCCAAATCACCAAGGCGGTGCGCAAACTTGGCTTATCGCAAGATGAGGCCGGTCGCCGCATGGGACTACCTCAACCCAAGGTATCCGGCCTGTTCCGTGGCGATTTTGCCAACGTATCTGAGCGCAAATTGATGGATTGTTTGAATCGGCTAGGCTATGACATCGAAATAAAAATCAAGCCGGCAGCCAAGCCCATGGGGCATTTGATACTGGCTGTGGGGAGCCGCAGTCGTACCCACCTCTAGCCGGTAAGGTGGACATAGCACTATCGCTGGACGGAAACTACTCACTCGAAAGGGTTAAATACCTTGACGCCTGTTTTCTGATAATCCTTGGTGTTGCGTGTAACGACGGTTAATCCGCTGACGATCGCCGTGGCGGCGATTTGTTTGTCGAGTGCGTTTTCGTGGTGAGACACTCGAAGCATTCCCCACGTCTGGGCGATAGTTTCATCAATATCCAGGATAAAGTCGTGATACTCGTTCAGGACAACGCCCAACCACTTCTCCAATTGGCCGGCTTGGCGTCCA
>JANOTM010000412.1:0-4269 GCA_031416355.1 Gammaproteobacteria bacterium | reverse complement strand
TCGCGGATCACGCCGATACGCTCATCGGCGAGGCGGTGATGATGGTGGCGGGCAACATGACCCTGGACCAAGTGGCCAACGCCATCCACCCGCACCCGACCCAGACCGAGATGTTCGGCGAAATGGCGCGGCGTTTGCTGGCGCGGTTGCGGCGTTCGGCGAAAGTGGCGAAATAATTTTGACGTCGCCAAGCTGCATACCATGGACGTAGGGTGGGCACTGCCCACCATTCGCTCATAGTCGAAGCCGCATCCGGTGGGCGATGCCCACCCTACGTTTCTTGAATTGCTACTTTCAACTTATTAATTGAAACTATACTTTATATGGCAAAAATTAAAAAAGTCGTCCTAGCCTACTCCGGCGGTCTCGATACCTCCGTCATCCTTAAATGGTTGCAGGAAACCTATGGCTGCGAGGTGGTAACCTTCACCGCCGACATCGGTCAGGGCGAGGAGTTGGCGCCGGCGCGCGCCAAGGCCAAGAAACTTGGCGTCAAGCAAATCTATATCGAAGACCTCACGGAAGAATTCGTGCGCGATTTCGTGTTCCCCATGTTTCGCGCCAATACCCTGTACGAGGGCGAATACCTGCTGGGCACATCCATTGCGCGCCCGCTGATTGCCAAGCGCATGGTGGAGATCGCCAATAAAGTCGGCGCCGATGCCATCTCCCACGGCGCCACCGGCAAGGGCAATGATCAGGTGCGCTTTGAGCTCGGCGCCTACGCCCTCAAGCCGAATGTAAAAATCATCGCGCCGTGGCGCGAGTGGGATCTCACTTCGCGCGCGACCTTGCTCAAGTACGCCGAACGCCACGCTATACCGGTGGAAATGAAACGCGGCAAGAAGTCGCCGTATTCCATGGACGCCAACCTGCTGCATATTTCTTACGAAGGCGGCATCCTCGAAGATCCCTGGGCCGAACCGGAAGAGGACATGTGGCGCTGGACGGTGACGCCGCAGCAGGCACCGAACAAACCCACCTACATCGAGCTAAGCTACAAGAAGGGCGATATCGTCGCCCTGAATGGTAAGGCCATGAGCCCGGCCAAGCTGCTGGCCGCGCTCAATAAAATCGGCGGGGCCAATGGCATAGGCCGGGCCGATATCGTCGAGAACCGCTACGTCGGCATGAAGTCGCGCGGCGCCTACGAGACCCCGGGGGGCACCATCATGCTCAAGGCGCACCGCGCCATGGAGTCCCTGACATTGGACCGCGAGGTGGCGCATCTTAAGGACGAGCTCATGCCGCGTTATGCCAGTCTTATTTACAACGGTTACTGGTGGAGTCCTGAGCGCAAAATGCTCCAGACCATGATCGACGCCTCCCAGGCCACGGTGAACGGCGTGGTGCGCCTGAAACTCTATAAAGGTAATGTAATGGTGGTGGGTCGCAAGTCACCCAGCGATAGCCTGTTTGACGCCCGCATCGCCACCTTCGAGGAAGACCGGGGCGCCTACAACCAGAAGGACGCGGAAGGCTTTATCAAACTGAACGCCCTGCGCATGCGTATTGCCGCGGCAAAAAGGAAGATAAAGTAATCCAACGAAATCCGTGTCACACGATGGTGGTGGTCATGCGAGTGCAGTGCTTCGCAATCAATGGAACATACGATTTGCTCCGCACCTTCCATCGTTCCCTCTCCCCCAACGGGGGAGAGGGTGAGGGTGAAGGGGACTCTGGGTTTTGAGCGCAGGAGGTGCTGGTAAACATTAATTCCAGAAAGAGGGAAGCACAGTAGTGTTTGGATCAACAATCAAATCTCCGGAGCCGTGGCCATGAGCTATAAAAACGTGGAAGTAAAAAAGAAGGCCAACGTATACCACGACGGCAAGGTCACCAGCCGCACCGTGATCACGTCTCAGGGCGAGATGAAAACTTTGGGCGTCATGCTGCCCGGCAGCTATCGCTTCAGTACCCAAGCGGCGGAAGTCATGGAACTCACTCAGGGCCGCTGCCGGGTAAAACTCGCCGACCAGCAGCAGTGGAATCCCTATCAGGCGGGCGAAAGTTTTTCGGTGCCGGCCAATTCACATTTTGAAATCGAAGTGGACGACTTATTGGACTACGTCTGTCACTTCGATAGAGGAGGCTAGGGTGCACACCTCGAAGTAGGCCCCCCAAGCCCATAGCCTTACGTTCCGGCTGGGACATATGCCTGGACGTTTGGTTTTGCTAGTATGGCCATGGTTGCAAAATAAGCGGTAGAGGCGATGGGTATGGGCCCGACGCACCGCCAAGTCCGGTTGGTTAATATAATAAAAAATCCAGAGGAAATCCTATCCATGGACAGCAAATCGTTATTTATAGCCGGCTCTATGCCGTTTATATTACTCGGCGCCATCCACATCATCTATACCTTGATAGATATCCGAACGCCGCGAAAACTGGCGCCGTTTAAAGATGAAGTCCGTCTGGCCATGCTCGGCAGCACCCTCAAAATGACCAAGCAGACCAATATGTGGCGCGCCTGGCTGGGTTTTAATCTCAGTCACGGTATGGGCGCGCTTTTTTTCGGACTCATGTATCTCATTATTGCGGAAGCCGACTTCGGATTACTGCTGAAAATCAAACCGCTGCTGTATTTGGCGCCGTTTATCGCCTTGTGTTATCTGGTGCTGGCGATTAAATACTGGTTTAACGTACCAGTGATCGCGGCCACCATCGGCTTTTCCTGTTTTGTTGCCGGTGTGTTGCTACGTTAAAAACGGATGGCCTGCGCGCTAGAGTTACAGCAGGTTATCCACCAGCACACCCAGACGCACCCCAAAGGCACGGGCGATTTTAACCAGCTGAGTGATGCTGATATTAAACTCGCCGCGCTCCACGTGGCCGATGTAATTACGGTGTAGCCCGGCGAGTTCCGCGAGCACTTCCTGGCTCCAGCCGCGCTCGGCGCGCAACAGGCGGATGTTGCGTCCTAGGCGTTGTGAGATGGGGATATCCGCCGGTGGTTTACGCGTTCTCGGTTCCATAAGATGGATCCCGGCCCTATAACTTAGACACGTGACAACGCGTGCGGTGTTTTTGCATGCTCATGGGCGATTATCCTCATCGGCCAAAAATTTTCTGCGCTTGCGGCCGATATCCTGTTCCTTTTCTCCCACCAGTTCGTCGCGCACGATCAGGAGACTCGCGGGCGCCTTGATCCCGAGGCGCACATGGTTGCCTTCGATGCGCATTACCATGACTTCAATGGGCCCCATTCGAAACAGCTCACCTATGGGGGTGGCTGGGTCGAGCGACGGTAACGGCGCGATTCTGAGCACTTGGCCGAGCTTTCGGGTAAGTGTGAGCATTTTCCACCGTCCTTGTTGGCACTATTTAGTGTTCCTGGAATAGGGAAATATCGTTCCAGGCGGGTCAATTGCAGGTTTTATAATTCATAAATGATCCTTTTGCAAGTGGATTTGTTAAAGAAAGTCGTGGGATGTTGTATAGTCTGTGCAAAAAACACCTTGGATGAGTTATGTCAGCGAAGACCAAATCCTACTGGGTAGCGCGTGCCCGTAATCTGATGAAGGGAGAGCTGGCCCGGCGCGGCCTGAATTACGACGATCTTTCCCTTAAGTTAAAGCAAATTAACGTTAACGAAAACGCCGCGAATCTACGCACCAAAATAAATCGCGGTACTTTCAGTGCCTCGTTTTTACTTCAAGTCATGCGCGCCATAGGCTGCAAAACCTTGGACATGCACGTGGACTGACCGCTACCACTGTTCATTTGACTAAACATAACGCCATCAATAATATCGCCTGGCCGTGGAAGCAGTGGATGTAGGGTGGGCATCGCCCACCACACGCGACTTCGAACGGCACACGCCGGTGGGCGATGCCCACCCTACAAACTACAAACGTAATCCCATCTCGTGTCCCTTGGTCGTGGTAGTAGTAGACGTTTGGTGATCTTCTACCGCACTCGCGGCGATTAAGTCGTAGCCGTTGAGTTTCCGGCCCCGTCCTTGCTGCTTGCACGCAAACTGCTAAAGTGAAATGGAGTCTGGCTCGCACACCGTGGCGATTCATGACTGGTTGCAGACATTGATCTGCCGCTTACATACCGAAGGGGAGGCTACCTATGTCCAGCGTCGAAGACCGCATGACCCGCTTGGAAGCGCGCATGAACCAGCTCGAACGTCTGCTCGACGGGATGGTAGCGCGCTTCAGTGCCGCCCCGGTCACGCATGTAGCGAGGGTGGTATCGACCCCAGTCGTGGATCCCGATCCCAATGTCGAACACTGGAACCAGAGTTCGACCCCGACGCTCGTC
>JANOTM010000411.1:0-1777 GCA_031416355.1 Gammaproteobacteria bacterium | reverse complement strand
GGAAAAATTCGCCGAACATATAAAAGGTATCCCGAATCCGGTGCAGGCATACAGCGGTGCCCTGAGCGCGCAGATCGCCGGTTTGTTCGCGGCCTATGACCAGATTGTGTTTTTTATTTCCTTGGGCGCCGTGGTGCGGCTCATCGCGCCTCATCTGAAATCCAAGGACCAGGACCCGGGGGTGCTGGTAGTGGACGATGCAGCGCAATTCGTCATTCCCGTGCTTTCCGGTCATGTGGGTGGCGCCAATGCCTACGCCGAGCAGGTCGCCGCTCTACTCGGCGCCACGGCGGTATTAACCACAGCCTCAGACGTGGGCAAAACCATACCGGTGGATATTCTAGGACGCGAACTCGGCTGGCAAGTGGAAGCGCCCAAGATCAATATCACGCGCGTGTCCGCCCACGTGGTCAACGAAGAACCCGTGGCCTTGGTGCAGGAAGCCGGATCGAAACACTGGTGGACGCGGCCGACACCGCTGCCGCGCAATATCCATGTGTTCGAGCGCTTCGAGGACGTGGATCTCGCGGCGCACCGCGCGGTGCTGTGGGTAACACGGCGCGAGATTCCGGCGGCGTTATGGCAACAATTGCACGAGCGCCTAGTGGTGTACCGACCGCCGGAGACTCAGCTTGCCGATACGCCTGAACCTGGCGTCCCTTCTCCCCCTGGGAGAAGGATAGGATGAGGGAGACGCCATGAAAAACAGCATTTTTATTTCCCGCGCCCCAGCCCTCGGCGACGGCTCCCTGCGTTGCTCTACCTCACGCATCCCTGCGGTCGTCTCCCGGAGGGAGAGACCGCTCGACCCGCCATGGTCGCGGGTGGACCCAGGAACCGAGCGGCCTCTTCCCGCATCCGGCCCTGCGGGCCTCCTTCTCCCGCAAGCGGGAGAAGGAGAGTACGTGCGGCCTTCGGCCAGGTTCCTGGGTAGGGGGCTTAGTCGCGCAGAGAAAGATACATGAATATTTACGGTTCTGGATCAGGGCTGACCCGCGTCATGATAGGTGTGGGCTGTGATCGTGGTGCGCCTTTCGAAACAATGGAGACCGCCTTGGATCAAGCGCTGGCCCTGGCCGGTCTCAAGTGCGAGGCAGTGCGCGGCATCGCCACCATCGACAAGAAGCACGATGAGGCCTGCATCTTGTTGTTGGCCGAACGCCACCACTGGCCGCTGCGTTTTTTCACCGCGCAGGAACTGGCGCAGGTGCCGGTGCCCAACCCGTCCGCGACGGTATTGAAGTACATGGGCACACCCGCGGTCGCAGAGGCGGCGGCTCTATTAATAGCAGGAATAGGCGCGGATTTGCTGGTGGAAAAACACAAACACCGCGGCGCCGACGGCAAAAACGTTACGGTTTCGATTGCGAGGATATCCCATGAATGATGCAACAACGACGAGCGGAAAGATTTTTCTGGTGGGCTTCGGCCCCGGCGCGCAGGAGCACATGACTTTCCGTGCCCGGGCCGCCATTGCCGAGGCCCAGGTGGTGATCGGTTATTCCACCTATATCAAGCTGGTGGAGGATTTGCTGGTGGGCAAGGAAGTCATACGCAAGGGCATGACGGAAGAACTCGATCGCTGCACCGAGGCCTACGAGCACGCCCTGCAGGGGAAAACCGTGGCGCTTATTTCCTCCGGCGATATCGGTATTTATGGTATGGCCGGGCCCACATTCGAGGTCTTGCTGCAATCCGGCTGGCGTCCCGGCAGCGGCGTGCAGGTGGAAGTGATACCGGGTGCCACCGCCCTGACGTCGTGTGCCGCCCTGGTGGG
>JANOTM010000410.1:0-3883 GCA_031416355.1 Gammaproteobacteria bacterium | reverse complement strand
CACCACCAGGAATTCCTCGTTGTCGTAGCGGCCGGCCTTGTCGGGCATGCGCAGGGTGTCGTAAAACACTTCCGCCATGGACTGTAATACCTTCTCGCCGCCGCGCGGCGCTAACTCTTCGCTTAGTTTCTTGAAGTCCGCGACCTTCACCAGGGCGATGGACAACGGGGTATTGTAGCGTTCCGCATGCGCCATGAATTCCAGCAGGTTGCTGGTGATGCCGTGGCGGTTGGGTAGGCGCGTGATGGGATCGATCAGGGCGGCCTGGATGGCGGGGGCGCTCGCTGCCTTGCCGTCTTCATAGCTTGAAGCCATGGGTCCTATCACCAGGGCATATACCGAGGGTGCGATGATCGCCGCCAGTAGCAAGGCGCTGGTGAAGATAATGGCGGCGTGGTTGTCGGGCGTGCTGAAGCGGAACAGTGCCAGCATCACCAGTATGCCTGCGGTAAATGCGATCAGGCCTATGGTAACGAAGGCCCGCCCGGTGGAATAGTGTGTGTTCGATTTTGTCATTACGTGCTCCATCTCAAGGTCGCCTACGAGTCCACTGTGGTAACAACACCCTTATGTAACTCTCACTATAGGCCACGGCCATAGCAATGGGAAAATGTCTTGTGTCTTAATTTACATATCATTTTTTAAATAAGCTGTAGATTAGCATAGGCCGCCACCAACCACTTGGCCCCGGCGCCCTGGAAGTTCACCTGCACCCGGGCGTGCTCACCACGGCCCTCGATGGTGAGGACCACGCCCTCGCCGAACTTGGCGTGCCGCACCCGACCCCCGAGGCGCAGGGGGACGGTGGCAGTGGCAACCCCGGCCTCTGCCGACTGGTTGGCCTCCCAGGCGGGAACGAGTGGCGTAGCAGGGTTATTCATTAGCACCTTGGCACGCACCTCTTGCACCAGCTCCGGCGGTATCTCCGCCAGAAAACGCGACGGGCTCGTATAGTGCTCGCTACCGTACAAACGCCGCACCTCGGCAAAGGTTAAATAGAGCTGGCGCATGGCGCGTGTCATGCCAACGTAGCATAAACGCCGCTCCTCCTCCAGGCGATCTCCCTCCTCTAGGGAGCGCTGGTGGGGAAACAGACCCTCTTCCATGCCGGCCATGAACACCAACGGGAACTCCAGGCCCTTGGCGGAATGCAGGGACATCAACTGCACGCAATCCTCCCAGGCCTCGGCCTGGCCTTCACCGGCCTCCAGCGCCGCGTGCGCCAGGAAGCCGGACAGCGGATCCAGACCGGTGCTTTCGTCGTGGGTATAATTGCGCGCGGCGCTGACCAGTTCCTCCAGGTTCTCCACGCGCATTTCGCTCTTTTCGCTTTTTTCGTTCTTGTAGTGTTCGAGCAGGCCGCTGGCATGGAGCATGACTTCCACCTGATTGGCCAGGGGCGTACCCGCGGTCTCCGCTGCCAGCCGTTCGATGAGATCGAGAAACGCCTTGAGTGCATTGGCGGCGCGCCCCGGCAGCTTGGCCTTATCCAAAAGGTCGAGGGATGCCTGCCACAGGGATACTTTGAGTTCGCGTGCGTGCAGGCGTACGCTGTCCAGGCACTTGTTGCCTATGCCCCGGGTCGGCACATTGCACACACGCTCGAACGACGGATCATCCTGGCGGCTGGCCGTGAGGCGCAGGTAGCCCAGGGCATCCTTGATTTCGGCGCGCTCGAAGAAGCGTAGGCCCCCATATACCCGATACGGCATACCGGCGTTGACCAGGGTTTCTTCGAACACGCGCGACTGGGCGTTGGAGCGGTACAGTATCGCCACCTGGTCGCGCCTATGGCCGGCCTCCACCCATGCCTGAATGCGGGCGATGACAAAACGCGCCTCATCGATTTCGTTGTAGGCGATATATATTTGTATGGGATCGCCGGCCGCGCCATCGGTCCACAGGTCTTTGCCCAGGCGCCCGCTGTTGTGGCCGATAACGCCATTAGCGGCCTTGAGTATGGTCTGGGTGGAGCGATAGTTCTGCTCCAGACGTATGGAGCGTGCCCCGGGGTTGTCCTGTTCGAACTTTAAGATGTTCTCTACTTGCGCACCGCGCCAACCATATATGGACTGGTCGTCGTCGCCCACCACGAATAAATTCCGGTGGCCGGCGGCGAACAGCTTGAGCCAGGCGTATTGGATGTTATTGGTATCCTGGAACTCGTCCACCAGCACCTGGCGGAAGCGTTCCTGATAATGGGTGCGCAGGTCGGCGTTGTCGCGCACCAGCTCGTAGGCGCGCAGCAGCAGCTCGGAAAAATCCACCAGTCCGGAACGCCGGCAGGTCTCTTCGTACTCCTGGTACACGCGTATCCATTGTTTGGTATGCGGGTCTTCGCCCTGTCCCAGGTGCTGCGGTCGGCGCCCGGCCTCCTTGTGCCCGTTGATAAACCACTGCGCCTGGCGCGGCGGCCAATAGGCCTCGTCCAATTCCAGGCTCTTGTGCAGGCGGCGTATGAGGCGATACTGGTCATCGCTGTCCAGGATCTGGAAGTTCTGCGGCAGGCCGGCCTCGCGCCAGTGGCTGCGCAGCAACCTATGGGAAAGCCCGTGGAAAGTACCTATCCACATGCCGCCCACGGGAACCTTAAGCATGGCCTCGATGCGCCCGCGCATTTCGTGCGCCGCCTTATTGGTAAAGGTCACTGCCAGTATGCTATGGGGCGACACCCGCAAAATCTGCACCAGCCACGCCACTCTATGGGTGAGCACCCGCGTCTTGCCGCTGCCCGCCCCCGCCAGCACCAGCAACGGCCCGGGGGGCGCGGCCACCGCCTCGCGCTGGGCGTCGTTCAGGTTATCGAGGAGGTGGGAGACATCCATGGGTGCATCATAACAATTCCCGGGGGGCGGGTCTTGTGAACTCTCGCCCATGGATCATGGTTCATCTAATTAGACATGCTTGGTCAAAAACCGGTCCAACGCATTGGCAAAGGCCTGGCGGTCGGCCTGGTTTAAGGGCGGCGGGCCGCCCGTAGCCACGCCGCTATTGCGCAACTCACCCATAAAGTTGCGCATGCTGAGGCGTTCCTTGATATTTTCTTGGGTATAAAGCTCGCCGCGCGGATTCAGCGCGTAGCCGCCTCTTGCGATGACATCCGCCGCCAGGGGAATGTCGGCGGTGATTACCAGATCGGCGGGCTGTACCTGCTCTGCGATGCGCTTGTCGGCGACATCGAATCCGCCCGGTACTTGAATGGTCTTGATAAAAGGTGATCGCGGTACGTTTAGCGGTTGGTTAGCGACCAGGACCAGCGCTATCTTCATGCGCTCCGCGGCACGAAACAGTATGTCCTTGATGACCGCGGGACAGGCATCGGCATCGACCCAAATGATCATGGCAATCTCGCCCGCGGCGATGTCAAAGGACCGCGGCACCAAATAGATACGGATGTAAAAACAACAAGGCCGCATACGCCACCAAGCCCGCGGCGACCACCGTGGCATCCTTAGTCCCTGGGTAGCGGATTTGCTGGCGGGTGGCGCCGCGCAGATTGGCGGAAACCATGTCCAACAAAGCGAACACGCCCAAACTGCCAAATAACACGAGAGAGGCAAGGTCGCCATTGGCAAACAGGTGGCCAACGGCCCACAGCGTTACGCCCCACAGCATGGGATGGCGTATCCAGCGCTTAATATTCGATGGCATATTGGCGGCGGCGAGAAAAATGAATGCCGGGGCCATCAGCACCAACGCCGCATTCCTGCCCCAGGCCGGCGGCTGCCACAGGGGATAAAAGTCGGCCCGGGATTTTCCAATGACAATCAAGACCAGGCCGGTGAGCGCAATGACGGCGAATATCTTTTTGTACGTACCTGCACCCCAACGGATAATGACCTGCTGGCGTAATGAAACCCAGGTCGGTACCAAATGGACGCCG
>JANOTM010000409.1:0-6244 GCA_031416355.1 Gammaproteobacteria bacterium | reverse complement strand
GCCCCCTGATTCTGCCGTGGAGTGTCTGGTTACAGACATGCTGGGAAACGTCTCTCGATACACCGGACGGTGCCCGCCTAGTCCTGTTGGCACCGGCTCAAGAGCATACCCTGTGGGAGCGGGTGATCGCGGAATCGGAGCACGCCAGTGCGCTGTTACAACTTGCCGCCACGGCGCGCGTGGCACAGGAGGCATGGCGACTCCTGCATGAGCGGCGCTTGCCGCTGGCGGCAATAGCGCAGGCGGCGAGCGATGATGCCCGTGTTTTCGCCGGTTGGGCGCAGCGTTTCAGCGCCTGGTGCGATGGTAAGGGTTGGCTCGATAGCGCGCGCCTGCCGGATCGTTTAACCGAACTTATACATGCCGGTGGTCTGACACTTCCGCGACGGCTATTGCTCGCGGGTTTCGACGAACTCTCGCCCCAGCAGGCGGCGTTGTTCCAGGCCGCCACCGCCGCCGGGTGCGACGTGCAGCGGATGGAACCACAGGCCGAGTCGGCACATGCGATGCGCGCGGAATGCGCCGCGGTAGAGGACGAAGTCAACGCCGCGGCGCGCTGGGCACGGCGTCTATTGGAGCAAAATCCCCAGGCACGCATCGGTATCGTGGTACCCGCCCTGACCGAGCAGCGCGCCCGCGTCGTGCGTATCTTCGATGAGGTTCTGATGCCCGACGCGCTGCTGCCGGCCATTGCTTCGGCACCGGGCGTAGGGGCCAGGCCGTATAATCTTTCCCTAGGATTGCCTCTGTCCGATTATCCGCTGGTGCGCAGCGCCCTGCTGGTTCTCGATCTCGTCCAGGGACGTCTGCCGCTGGAAAAGATCGGCGCCCTGCTGCGCTCGCCGTTTTTATTCGGCGCCGACGCCGAAATGACGCGCCGTGGGTTGCTGGATGCCCACATCCGTCAGCGCGGGGAAACCGACATGACGGCGCGTACCCTGATGCTGGCAGCGGGCGGGTGGAAAGATTCCACTGCGAACTCAGCCTGCCCGTTGTTGGCAGAGGCGTTGCAGCGCTGGTTGATACAAACGGATACGCTACCCGTTCAGCACACGCCCAGCCACTGGACGGCGAACTTTGCACGCCTGTTGGCGGCCCTAGGCTGGCCCGGCCAGCGCAGCCTGAGCAGCGACGAGTATCAGACGCTGGAGGCCTGGCGCGAACTGCTGGCACGCTTTTCCGGACTGGATGCGGTGTGGCCGACCAGCGATTATGGTACCGCCCTAATCCGCCTGCAGCGCATGGCCACCGAAACTCTGTTTCAACCGCAGACGCCGGATGTTCCGATACAGGTGCTGGGTGTGCTGGAGGCGGCGGGCATGCAATTCGATCACCTCTGGATCATGGGCATGACCGACGCGCACTGGCCAGCGCCGCCGCGGCCTAATCCTTTATTGCCCATGTCACTGCAACGACAGCATCACGTACCTCATGCCTCGGCCGAACGCGAGCTCGAATTTTCCCGGCGCGTCACACAACGCTTGCTGGCGAGCGCGCCGGAGGTGATCGTTAGCCACGCGCGGCGCGACGGCGACCGGGATCTGCGCATCAGCCCGCTGATCGCATCGCTGCCGGTGATTCCATTAGAAACGCTGCTACTCCCAGAGTGGGTCAGCTATCGAGAATGCATACATCGCGCTGCGGGAGCGATCGACATCGTGGAGGATACGTGGGCGCCGCCGGTGCCCGAGGGCACGCATGTACGCGGCGGCACCTCGGTGTTCAAACAGCAGGCCGCCTGTCCGTTTCGCGCCTACGCCGAATATCGTCTGGGCGCCACGGCGCTGAATGAACCCGAGCCGGGACTCGACGCCGCCGAGCGCGGCAGCTTGCTGCACGCGGTGCTAGAGCAGGTGTGGGATGGACTGAAGTCGCACGCGGCCCTGTGTCTATTGACGCCGGAGGAAGAGGGTGAGCTGGTGCATAAGACTGTGATCCAGGTGATCGCCGCCCTGGCCAGGGCACATCCACAAAACACCAACGAGCGTTTTCTGTCCCTGGAAAAGTTGCGCCTGGTGCGCTTGACCCGCGATTGGCTCGCCATCGAACGTCAGCGCGGCGCCTTTAGCGTCATCACGCCCAAAACCGAACAGCGCATGCTCATCGGCGGCATAGCCGTCACGCTCAAGATAGATCGTGTGGATGTGTTGCCGGACGGCGACACGGTGGTGGTGGATTACAAGACCGGCAGGCCCGATGTGGGATTATGGTTCGGCGCGCGTCCCGACGAACCGCAACTCCCCCTCTACAGCGTATATATGGGTATTGCCGGTCACCAAGTGGGTGCCGTCACGTTTGGCCAGGTGCGACTCGGTGATGTGCGTTACAAAGGTCTGGCGCGCAACGCCGACATCTTACCCGGGGTGCCGGCGCTGGCGCAAACAAAATATGCTGTTGATTTCTCCACGTGGGACTTTCTACTGCATGCCTGGCATGAAACGCTCACGCGGCTGGCCACGGAGTTTCGCAGCGGTTATGCCGCGGTCGACCCGAAAGACTATCCCACGACTTGCCGCTATTGCCATCTCACGCCCCTGTGCCGCATTCACGAAGTGAACGCACGCCGCGGCCGCATGAGCCTGGATGAGGCCGACCCCGATGGCGCCGCCCAATAAGCCTGATGACATATTAGTTTCCGACGCGGACCAGCGCCGCCGTGCCCTCACTGCGGCAGAGTCATTTATCGTTCAAGCCCCGGCCGGTTCCGGCAAGACTGAACTGCTGAGCCAGCGCTATCTGCTGCTGCTGGCACGGGTAGCGCAGCCGGAAGAAGTAGTGGCCATCACCTTCACCAACAAGGCCGCAGCCGAAATGCGCAGTCGCGTGCTACAGGCGCTGCACAACGCCCACGGGCCGATGCCGGACATGCCGCATCAGCGTGTGACCTGGGAACTGGCACAGGCAGTGGTGGCGCGCGACCGTGAATTGGATTGGCAGGTGGAGAACAACCCCGGCCGCTTGCGCATACAAACCATAGACTCCCTGTGTACGGCGCTGACCCGCCAGATGCCCCTGCTATCGCGTTTTGGTGCGCAACCGGCCATTGCCCGCGACCCCGAGCAATTGTACCGCGCAGCGGCGCGCGCAACCCTAGCGGAACTCGAAAGCGACAACCATTGGTCGCAGGCGGTAGAGCGCTTATTGATTCATCTGGATAATAATCTCGGCGTGGTGGCCGGCCTGCTCGCCACTATGCTGGCGCGGCGCGACCAGTGGCTGCGGCACGTAGCGGACCCACGCAGTGCGCGCATCGAGCGCGCCATCCTTGAGGCGACCCTCACCCAAGTAGTCGGCGAGGCCCTGACTGAACTGGCGGCAACCATGCCTGCCGAGATGGCGCAAGAACTGGTGGTCCTGGCGCGCTTTGCGGCGCATCACCTACAAACGGCGGACGGCGATGGAGCAACCGTGGCTTGCCTGGGCCTTACCGCGCTGCCCGACGGGGCACCCACATCCCTGGCAATATGGTGCGCTATCACCGATCTGTTGCTGACCAAGGACGGCGGATGGCGCAAAAATATCAACATCAAAAACGGATTCCCCGCACCCAGCGCAAGCAAGGATGCCGCCGGCAAGGCGCACCTAGTAGAGATGAAGGATCGCATGGGCGCACTGCTAGACCGCCTGCGGGACGCGGAAGATCTACGCAGCCGATTGCATGCGGTGCGTGAACTTCCACCCCTGACCTACGATGAGGATCAATGGGCGGTGCTGCAGGCGTTGCTGGCCTTGTTGCCGGTGGCGGTGGCGCAGTTGCGTTTGGTATTTCAAGAACACGGCCACGTGGATTTTACCGAGGTGGCACAGGCGGCCCTATGGGCCTTGGGCGAACCCGATAACCCCACGGACCTGGCGCTGGCCCTAGACTATCGCGTGCAACATATACTGGTAGACGAGTTTCAAGATACCTCCCTAAGCCAATACGAATTGCTCGAACGCCTCACCGCCGGATGGGTGGAGGGCGATGGCCGTACGCTGTTCGCCGTGGGCGATCCGATGCAATCCATTTACCGTTTTCGCGAGGCCGAGGTCGGTCTGTACCTGCGTGCGCGGCGCGTGGGCATAGGTGGCGTGCGCCTCACGCCGTTAACCCTGCGGGTGAATTTTCGTTCGCACGCGGGCATCGTTCAGTGGGTCAATGCCAGTTTCGCGCGCGTGTTGCCGGCGCGCGAGGACGTGACCGTAGGCGCGGTGCCGTATTCCGCGTCCGAGGCGGCACAGGCGCAAGCGCCGGGCGTGGCGGTACAGTTGCATGCGCTGCCGGCGGACGACGGCACGCTGGAGGCGCAGGAGGTCATCCGGCTAGTGCAGGAAACACGGCGCGATGATCCCGCGAGCAAGATCGCAATATTGGTGCGCAGCCGCAGCCACTTGGCACAGATTGCACCGCGTCTTAAATCCGGTGGTCTGGGTTTTCGCGCTATAGAAATAGAACGTCTGGATCAACGCCAAGTAGTGCAGGACCTCCTGGCGCTCACCCGTGCCCTCCTGCATCCGGCCGACCGCACCGCCTGGCTCGCGTGTCTGCGCGCCCCCTGGTGTGGATTGAATCTTGCGGACCTGCATGTATTGGCGGCGCATGATATTAAAGGTGCGCTTTGGGACAGCATGCAAGAAGCCACCGCCGTGGCGGCACTCAGTGTGGACGGCAGGCAGCGTTTACTACGAATACGCGCGGTGATGCACAGCGCATTGGCGCAACGCCGGCGCCGGCCGTTGCGTGCCTGGGTGGAGGGCGTGTGGCTGGCCCTGGGTGGACCGGCGTGCGTACCGGACGAGACCGATCTCGAGGACGCACAGGTGTTCTTGGATTTGCTGGAGCAACTGGATACCGGCGACCTCATGGACTTTACCGCCCTCGCCGCCGGCGTCACGCGTTTATTTGCCCTGCCGGACGTGGAGGCGGATGACAGCCTGCAACTCATGACCATACACAAGGCCAAGGGATTGGAATTCGATGTGGTCATTGTACCGGGGCTGGGCCGCACGCCACGGCCGCCATCCCCACGCTTATTGATATGGCAAGAGATCCCGCGCGGCCGGCAAGTGAGTAATTTACTGCTGGCGCCCATACGCCGGGCCGGTGACCATGACGACCCCATCTATCACTACGCCCATAGACTGGATGAACGCAAGGGCCGGCACGAGGACGGCCGCGTACTCTATGTGGCTGCCACGCGCGCCAAGCAAAGACTGCACCTGTTCGGCCAGCTGAAATGCGTGCGCACGCCGGAAGGTATCAAGATCCAGCCCCCGCCCGCGACCTCGCTATTGGCGCAGCTCTGGCCCGTGGTCGAAGTCGAGTGTGTGCAACAGCTGCACACATGGATGCAAGGCGTCACCGTTTCAGTGCCCCCAAGTGCCGCGACCCTATCCCAGACCTTGCAGCGATTACCGGCGAACTGGACCCCACCGCCACCACCCGCGGCGCTTGCCTGGTCCGACGAATCACCGCGGGTGGAGGCGACGCACCCGGCGGTGGAGTTCGTATGGGCCGGCGAAACCGCCAGGCTCGTGGGCAGCGTCGTGCACCGCCAGTTGCTCCATATAGCCGGCGACGGTGCGCAGCGCTGGGATCCGGCTCGGGTTAAAGCCGCTTTACCGTCCATGCGCACGGCCTTGGCGCACTTGGGCGTACCACCGGTGGAACTGGAGCGCGCCGCACAGCGGGTGCAAGAGGCATTATTAAATACGCTGGGGGACGCGCGCGGCCGCTGGATATTGGATGCTACCCATGTCGATGCCCGTTCTGAATATGCGCTCACGGGCGTCATACAAAAACGCGTGCAAAGCGTGATTATCGATCGTACGTTTGTCGACGCCCAAGGCGTGCGCTGGATCGTGGATTACAAAACCAGCAGCCATACCGGCGGTGGCTTGGAGGCGTTCCTTGATCGTGAACGTGAGCGGTATGCTGCGCAGTTGGAACACTATGCGCGTTTGATGGCGCTTATGGATACGCGGCCTATACGTCTGGGGTTATATTTTCCTTTGTTGCAGGGGTGGCGGGAGTGGGGGGTGGGGTAGGTGGGGGTTGTATTTTTGTGCCGCGCTCCCGCGCGGGCTTTAAAAGCTACTTGCGGGTCCCGCCCCGCAGGCGGGGTACTTTCTTTGCTTGTGTGTATAGACCGGAGACATAGGTAACAAACGTGCGAGGACATGGGTGACACTCAGACATTTTAATTTGATGACTGGGAGTTCGATCAACCATGCCCTGGAAACCTATTGCTACCATGAATCTGCG
>JANOTM010000408.1:0-2598 GCA_031416355.1 Gammaproteobacteria bacterium | reverse complement strand
TGCTGGCGGAGTTGGAGGCGATGTTGGAGCGGACCGAGGCGAGGTTAAAATAAAATGTTTTGTTTATTCGCTGATGGGCGGGGAAATAAACCCTGCATGGAATTTTAGTTGTAGGGTGGGTTAGGCACGCGGTTTGTGCCGTAACCCACCAGGTGTGCCGCTAGGCACTCATTAAAAAATGCGTTGTGTTGCTGCGCAACGGTTGGTGGGTTACGCGAAAAACGCTAACCCACCTACAAATCGCTCCTGATTTTTAGATAAGGGAAATTTTACAGCTCATTTCCCTCACCCCTACCCTCTCCCAGAGGGAGAGGGAGCAAACTTTTTGGCTCGTTCAGTATCAACCCAACGCAGTGCCAAAGCTCTGTTTGAATCGCGCGTCGAAGGCGGTGCGTTCGAAGGCGTGATTCTGGGTGCCGTGGTGTTCGATTTTAATGGCGCCCATGAGGGCGGCCATGCGGCCGGTGATTTCCCAGTCCATGCCGTGCGCGATGCCATATAACAAGCCTGCACGATAGGCATCACCACAGCCAGTGGGGTCTACCAGTTGCACGGCTTTTGCTGCTGGTATGTTATGCATCTTGCCCTTGGCATGGATCTCCGAACCTTGGCCGCCCTTGGTGACGATGAGCGCGTCCACGCGATCGGCCAGTTGCTTGAGGGACTTGCCGGTCTTTTCTTGTAACAGCTTGCATTCATAATCGTTGGCGGTAAGAAAGGTCGCCTGATCTAAAAATTTCAGCAGCTCATCGCCGCTGAACATGGGCATGCCCTGGCCGGGATCGAAAATAAACGGAATCTTGGCGTCGGCGAACTGGCGCGCGTGTTGGATCATGCCGTCGCGGCCATCGGGTGAGACGATGCCCAGGGTAATGTTCTGGGCCTGGCTAACCATATTAAGGTGTGCATGGCCCATGGCCCCGGGATGAAACGCCGTAATCTGGTTGTCATCCATGTCGGTGGTGATAAACGCCTGGGCGGTAAAGGTGTCCGGGACCACGGCCACGTGGGTGCGCGCTACGCCACAGCGGTCCATCCACTTAGCGTAGGGGTCGAAATCCTCGCCCACTGCGCCCATGGGCACAGCGTCGCCGCCTAGCAAGTGCAAGTTGTAAGCAATATTGCCGGCGCAGCCGCCGTACTCGCGGCGCATCTTGGGCACCATAAAGGAAACATTCAGAATGTGTACCTGGTCCGGCAAGATATGATTCTTAAAGTGGTCGGGGAAGACCATAATAGTGTCGTAGGCGAACGATCCGCAGATCAAGGTGGTCATGGGCAAGCAATCCTGTGTAGACGTTGTTTTTAGAAGTCGGGCGATGCCCCGGTTGTTTGAGACACCTACCGTCTGTGGCAAGTTATGTTTTTTTCCGCCGGCCTGCAAGTTCTTTTCGTCATGGCGCGTAAAACGCCGCACTTAAAATAGTCAACTCGGCTGAAATCGGCAAAGCCTATGCCGCAGGCTGGGTTCTCAATGTAATACATTCTGACCACAGGCGCCGTGGTGGTGGTGCTCCAGGGAATACAAATATGTATTTTTCACCTTGTACATTTAAAACTCTGCCAAAATCTGGACTGCACTCAGGGTTGGCCCGCGGCGCCGAAAACAACCGCGGTACTACTAAGGAAAGAACTTAATGAGTGTCCCGTGTCAGCACATCGATGCTAGCACGATATCATCGGTATCGACACGGCCTGTCTCACCACCCAGATGTGCGTAGTACCGCGGCCCTCAGTAAACACTTGGCACTTCCGTGTGCCACGGGCTCGCGGCGTATTCTTAGCCCCGGCCGCCCTGCGGCTGGGAGGCGCCACAATGGCTCTACGCTTAAGTCCCTACCCAGCTATCGCGGGCTTCTCGCCAGCGCTTCGCTCTCCCTGGCTCGGCGGCGGTATTAATAACGATAAGGTTCAACCGAGATGCGTAAATATCCGTCTCCGGTACGTCGACCAGCGTCCAGTTCGTACCAAGCACCGGCTGCGAGTAACCGATTCGCTTGATTTCTTCCGGGGTGAGACGGACATCACGCACCAGAGTAGCGCGACTGCCTTCTGAGGCGACCTCAATGAGGTCTGGGGTATCGCTACGAATGAGGTAGAGATTGTGGCCGGCTACGCGGCTGTTGTTCAACAGTTTCGCAAACAGCGTGGGTTTAAAGCTAGCGAAGAAAACCCCGGTCTTGTCCTTGCCATACGTCCACGGGATCATGATATCGACATGGTACTCGCCCGGACCGGGGTGGATGTAAATCTTGGTCTGGTGGTGATTGTTGGCAAATACTGAGGAGGCCATTAAATAGTGCACACCGCCTGCTACACAGTCCCTTCTCCCTCCGGGAGAAGGGCACGACGGCATGGATGCCGGAGGTAGAGCAATGCAGGGAGCAATTGCCGAGGATGAGGGCCGGTTTTGCCGTGGTTTGCCCTCACCCCGGCCCTCTCCCAGAGGGAGAGGGAGAAAAGCGGTACGCACTATTTAGCGGTCGGGTCAGTAATTTGATGTCCTTACGGCACACTTCGCCCACTTTCTCACCGAAGTCATCGTAAATCAGGTCGCCCCGGGTGTTGGCGATTGTCAAAGAGAAGTAATCGGGATAA
>JANOTM010000407.1:0-4230 GCA_031416355.1 Gammaproteobacteria bacterium | reverse complement strand
CTGCACCGTCAGCCCATCGAGTTTCGCGGCGCGCGCTTTAGCGTTGTTCAGTGCCACCTGCTGGGTTTTTTCCAGCTCGGCGCGGCGTGTCTCGAATGCTGCCTTGTTGGCGGCGTTGGCGAGCACCGCCTTGCCGTGGGGGATCAGGAAATTACGGCCGTAGCCGGTTTTTACATTCACCAGATCGCCCAGGGCGCCCAGGTTGCGGACCTTTTCGAGCAGTATTAATTGCATGGTTCAAGCCTCACTTTGATCTTTATTGCGGTGCGAAGCCATGCCCACACGGCAAGCCTGCACCATCCGTAGCCGTTAACGGTGGCTGTCGCTGTAGGGCAACAGGGCCAGGAAACGCGCCAGTTTCACCGCGCGCGTCAGTTGACGCTGATAACGGGCCTTGGTTCCGGTATTGCGGCTGGGAATGATCTTGCCGGTTTCGGTGACGTAGGCCTTGAGGATGTTTAAATCTTTGTAGTCGATCTCCACCACCTTTTCGGCGGTGAAACGACAGAATTTTTTACGGCGAAAGAAGCGGGACATGGTTGGCTCCAGAGTAATCGGTTCGGTTGCGCGGGGATATCGGCGGGCGGATTACTCCGCCGTTTCGTTCTGCGCGATGACGTCTTCCACATCGACGTCCTCGTCCGGCGTGCTTGCTAATACCGGTGGACGGCCCTCGTCCTGGTTCTCTTTGATCAGCGGTGACGGCGTGGTAACCGGGGTCTTGCGCGCCAGGGTCAACGACCGGATCACGGCGTCGTTGAAACGGAAGGCGGTCTCCAGTTCCTGCAGCACCTCGGCCGAGCACTCGATGTTCATGAGCACATAGTGGGCTTTGTGGATTTTATTGATGGGATAGGCCAGCTGACGGCGGCCCCAATCTTCCAGACGGTGAATAATGCCCGATCCGGTTTCAAGCATGCTGCGATACCGTTCGATCATGGCCGGTACCTGCTCGCTCTGGTCCGGATGGACCATAAAAACGACTTCATAATGACGCATTGAATCTCCCTGTGGCTGTTATAGCCCCCCGCCGGTGGCGGTGGAGCAAGGAAGTGACCCAGCCCGGCGGGCTTGGGTTAAGCCGCGGGATTCTAAAGGAGAAGTCATCCGGCCGCAAGCACTGGGTTCGCGGCGGGGCTAGGGAGCGATGCTGCCTGGGCCGCTCGCTACGGCACGGCGTTGACGCAGGGCTTCGAAAAGGCAAATGCCAGTGGCCACTGAAACGTTCAGGCTGGACACCGTGCCCATCATAGGTATATGTGCCAGAAAATCACACCGCTCTTGGGTAAGACGCCGCAGGCCGCTACCCTCGGCGCCCAGTATCAGTGCCAGGGGACCGCGCAGGTCCAGGGTATACAGGGTGGCCTCGGCCGCGTCGGATAGGCCCACCAGCCAGATACCAGCGTCTTTGAGCTGATCTAGGGTGCGTGCTAGGTTGGTGACCTGAAACACCGGCATGGTCTCGGCCGCACCGCTCGCCACCTTGCGCACCGTGGGCGTAATGGCCACGGCCTTATCCCGAGGGAGTATCACGGCGTGCACGCCGGCGGCATCCGCCGACCGCAGGCACGCGCCCAGGTTGTGGGGGTCCTGCACGCCGTCGAGGACAAGTAGAAACGCCGGCGGCGGCAAGCGCGCGAGGAAGCCGGCGAGATCGGTTTCCATGACTGCGTCTTTTTTACGACAGCGCGCCACTATGCCTTGGTGGTTGACCGTGCCTACTAGTGTCTCCAACTCCGCGCGCGCAATGGGCGTCAGCGTTACTTGGGCGACACGCGCCAAACGCTGCACTGCCTCGGGGCGTGGGCCGCTGCGTTTTTCGTCCAGCCATAGCTGCAGCACCCGTTGCGGCGTCTGTTCCAGCGCTGCGAGCACCGCATGCCAGCCATAAATCAGTTCGTCGTCCACGTCCTTGCAGGCTTAGCGTGAGCGGGTACGTGATCGGGGTTTACCGCGCCCGCCGGTGGAGGTCTTGCTACGTTTTTTAACGGGGCGCGGGGGGCTGTCGTGGTCTGCATCGTGGCGGGGAGTGCGCTGGGCCAAGAGTTTCACCAATTCGAAATCAAGCTTGGCCTCGTCCAGGTCGACTTTCACGACGCGTATCTGCACATGGTCGCCGAGGCGAAATACCGTATGGGTACGCTCGCCGATCAAACGGTGTTTACCGGCATCGAAATGGTAATAGTCATCACCCAGGGAAGTGATATGCACCAGACCATCCACATAGATCTGCGTGAGTTCGACAAAGATACCGAAGTTCGTGACCCCGCTGATGATGCCATCGAATTCCTCGCCCACCTTGTCCAGCATGTATTCAGTTTTGAGCCAACGCAGCACGTCGCGCGTGGCGTCGTCGGCGCGCCGCTCGGTCATGGAAAAGCGTTCACCCAGGGACTGCATGGCCGGCAAGGTGTGGGCCGGCGGGCGCTTGCGTAGCGCGTCTTTGATAGCGCGATGCACCAGCAGGTCGGGATAGCGTCGTATGGGCGAGGTAAAGTGCGCGTAATTCGGGAACCCGAGGGCGAAGTGGCCGATATTGTCGGGACTATAGACTGCTTGGCTCAAGGAACGCAGCATCACCGTATGGATAAGACGCGCATCCGCCCGTCCACCCACCGCGGCCAGCAGTTTGGCGTAATCCTGCGCTTGGGGTTTGGCCCCGCCGCCCAGGTCGAGTCCGAGTTCGAATAGAAACTCGCGTAGTACCGAGAGTTTTTCCGGGGTCGGCCCGGCATGTATACGGTAGGGCGTGGGGATTTCATGGGCGCTCAGAAATTCCGCGGCCGACACATTGGCCGCCAGCATGCATTCCTCGATCAGACGGTGGGCCTCGTTGCGTTGTTGCGGAACGATGCTCTCGATTTTGCGTTGGGCATCGTAGATGATGCGCGTTTCCGGCAGCTCAAAATCCACCGCGCCGCGCGCGATGCGCTCCTTGTGCAGTAACTGATACAGGGCATATAAAGTTTCGAGGTGCGGTACCAGGGTGGCGTACTGACTCCGCAGGACCGCGTCTTGGTCCACCAGCATGGCGGCCACCTTGGTATAGGTAAGGCGCGCATGGGACCGCATGAGTCCTTCGAAAAACCGGTATTGCTCGACCTTGCCGCGCGCGTTGATCTGCATCTCACATACCATGCACAGCCGATTGACATCGGGGTTCAGGGAGCACAGGCCGTTGGACAGTATCTCCGGCAGCATGGGAATGACGTAGTTGGGAAAGTACACCGAGTTGCCGCGTTCCACCGCCTCACGGTCGAGGGCGGTGCCGGACTTGACGTAACTCGACACATCGGCGATGGCGACGATGAGCCGGTAGTTCCTGCCGACGCGTTCGCAAAAGACGGCATCGTCGAAATCGCGCGCGTCCTCGCCGTCGATGGTGACCAAGGGCAGATGGCGTATGTCTTCGCGCCCGGATTTCGCCGAGTCCGGCACCGTGGGCGCGAGGTTGGCGACCTCGTCTTGTACCGTGTTCGACCAGGTGTGCGGCAATTGGTGCATGCGCATCGCCACCTCGATCTCCATGCCCGGCGCCATGTGATCGCCCAGGACTTCCACGATCTTGCCTATGGGCTGGTTGCGGCGCGTGGGGTGTTCGGTGATGGTGGCGACCACGATCTGGCCGTTATGCGCGCCGCCTTCGTCGCCCGCGGGGATAACAATATCCTGGTTAATGCGTTTGTCCGCCGGTACCAGGAAACTGATGCGATTCTCCGACACAAAACGGCCGACGATGGTTTTGTGCGCGCGCTCCAGTATCTCGATGATGCTACCTTCTAGGCGCCCGCGCTGGTCGACACCGGCAATGCGCGCCACGACGCGGTCGCCGTGCAATACCTGGCGCATTTCCCGCGGCGAGAGAAACAGGTCTTCGCCGCCTTCTTCCGGCACCAGAAAACCGAAGCCGTCCGCGTGCCCCACCACCCGACCGCGCACCATGTCCATTTTTTGCAGCAGGCCATAACGTCCACGGCGATTCTGCAGCAACTGCCCATCGCGCTCCATGGCGCGCAGGCGGCGCGAGAACGACTCCAGATCGCGCTCGCCCTCCACCCCCAGTTCCGACGCCAGGCGTTTGAGCGACAAGGGTTCGTCGCGACCCGCAAGGTGCGCCAGTATGACTTCGCGGCTGGGTACGGGAAACTCGTATTTCTGCGCCTCGCGCTCCGCCATGGGGTCCGAGGAGCCGCCGCCGGAGGCTGGGGGACGTGACGGGGGACGTGAATC
>JANOTM010000406.1:0-2414 GCA_031416355.1 Gammaproteobacteria bacterium | reverse complement strand
CTGAATAATTCGATGTAGGGTGCGTCCCACGCACCATTTATCGATCGGTGCGCAGGGCGCACCCTACATTTCTGAATTAATCAGAGGTTCCCTAATGGGGTACTAGGCGCGAGTATTATCGCGCCATGTAACCTATGGAGGGAGAGCAACGGATGTGATGGGTTGTGCTGCACTCCACCCCACCCCACCTACGCGTTGAACGAGGTGCATGCTAACGAGCATAAGGCGTCATGCGAGAATCTGGAAACGTGCCCACGCAACTGGGTAGGTTTCGCACGATTCCGGATTTCTATGTGCACCACGTCTATCGGAGTTTGCAGCGATATGATCAACACGATCAATAAGTCTCACCCCTTATACGCCCGCTTGCGGGCAACCCGACCATTCATAGGTCTAACGGAGCAGCAGTTCGCCGGTCTTATCAAGGCGGCACGCGTGCAAGACGCCGCTGTCGACATGGTGCTTATTCGCGAAGGCGATGTCGAGAGCGATTGCCTGGTACTCATCGACGGTGAACTTGAGGTCCGTCGTCATTATTTATCGGCCCAGGGTGCGCAAGAGATCGAAATCGGACGACTCGTCGCCAGTCACGGTGCGGGAGAGATGGCATTGCTTTACGCTGTGCCGCGCCAGGCGAGCGTCCGTGCGATGGTGCCCTCACGGGTGTTGTGCATCGACAGCGCGACCATGGAAGAACTGTTGGCCTGGCCACAGCGTTTCGCCGAGAGCTTGCAGGGGGTCGGCAAATTTCGGGCGCGCATAAATTGGATACACCAAGTGGGTCCCTTTCGGCGACTGCCGCTCGAGCGCGTGCAGAGGGTTCTGGAGCGTATGCAATTGCTGGATGTCGAGCGTGGCACCGCCGTTGTGCGACAGGGCGAACCGGGTGATTGCTATTACATCATCGAGCGCGGTATTGCCGAGGTTTGGCGTACCGACACCATGACTAGCGCAACCGTCCGGGTTGTGACGCTGGGTCCCGGGGAGGCCTTCGGCGAAGAGGCATTGCTCCTGGGCGGATTTCGTAATTCCACCGTGACTTTCTGCACCCCGGGACGGCTATGGAGTTTGAGCAAGGAGGACTTCGACGCGCTGTTGCGTCCGCTGCTCGTCCAGGAGATCGATGCTGCCCAGGCCCATGCCTGGGCGCAGCGCGGCGAGTCGCGCTGGCTTGATTGCCGCTACGACGTGGAGTTCGAGGAGGCGCATATCCCCGGCGCCATCCACGTACCGCTTGATGGGATACGGGAACAGACCCACTTGCTCGACCGAGACATCCTATACATCGTTTACTGCCGCAGCGGCCGGCGCAGTGCGTGTGCGGCCTATCTTTTGCGCGAGCTGGGTTTCCGCACCATGACACTCACCGGTGGAATTCACGACTGGCCGTATGCCATGGAAAGTGCGCTATCCCAGGCCGAATGAATTTTCTTGGCGGCTAGGTCCAAGCTTGCGCGGCGCGCATCTCGCGTTTTCTTCCAGCCGTTTGACCAATCGCATGCCGTCCAGCCCCTTGCCATAGTAATCCGGCAGGGTGCCGGTCTCGCGGTATCCGTGGGCCACATAGAGCCGGCGTGCGCCGTGATTGTCGGTTTTAACTTCCGCGCGACAGATAGCCAATTTCTGTCGCTGCATCCAGTCTTCCCCGGCGGCGAGCAGCCTGCCGCCCCACCCTTGGCCGCGCAGGTGGGGGTCGACTGCCAGTGAGTAGAGTCGCGCCCAGCGGGCGCGGCCATTGCCCGCGGTGAACCAGCAGGCCATGGCGTGACCATCGGTTTTGATCAACCAATACGCGTTGGGATTAGCGAGCAGGGCGCGCAGCTGGCGCCGGTTGAACACGCCATCCATCGTCCCGAAGCAGCGGCGCTCCAGGGCGGTGATGGCATCGAGATCGGCGCCGGTGGCGCGCCGCAGGTCGGACATCATGGCGGCGCCTATTCCGGCAGCGAGCGCCGCAAAATGACCTTCTCGCCGAACATGGCCGGGCGGTAGCTCATCTTTACCCGCCGCAGGTTTTCAAAGCCGAGGTCGTCGCCCACGTTGATATAGGTGCAATCGGCGAAGACCTTGGTGAATTCGCGGAACAGGTATTGGGCCGCGCCCTGGATGTTGAAGTTGGTCTTTTCAATTAATACATTGGCCACATCCCGGTTTAAGCGCTCGCCGAAGGTAAAGCCCTCCAAGCGGCCGTCAATAAACAGGCTTAGGCCCTCGAGCCCGAGCTCGTCGTACAGGGCGATGGCGCGCTGTATTGCCTTGCGTTCCATCTCCAGGTTGTACAGGAACTCTTCCACCTGGCCGTCGGGCACGGCGCGCAGGCGGTTCTGCATCCAGTTGTTGAGCAGCTCCAGGGCCGCGCTGCGGTGTGCCTTGCTGAACGGCAGCAATTCGTGGTTGGCATGGGCGCGGCGGAA
>JANOTM010000405.1:0-4159 GCA_031416355.1 Gammaproteobacteria bacterium | reverse complement strand
GGCATAGGTATCTACACATCTTGTCTTTGCCCGTGGTTCCCTCTCCCACGTTAGTGGGAGAGGGTAGGGTGAGGGTATTAAAATGCCGTTGTTAACCCTACTCCCCCTCATCCTGGCCTTCTCCCCGTGGGGGAGAAGGGACGTATATGACGTATATTTTGGGCACGGGGGTAATTGTGTAGATACCTATGCCCCGCGGGAGAAGTACCTCCTCGGCGGCGGTCCCCGGCGCCGCTCTACCTCCTCCATCCCTGGCGTCGTGCATCCATGCAGTCGTCTCCCGCAGGGAGAGACCGCACGGTCCATGGTCGCGAATTGTATCCCGGAACCGGGCGGCCTCTTCCCTCATCCGGCCCTGCGGGCCACCTTCTCCCGCACGCGGGAGAAGGATAGATTGTGCGGACTGCGGCCGGGTTCCTGGGTAGGGAGAAAAGCGGTACGCGCTATTTAGCGGTCGGGTCAGTACCTCCGGCGCGCTGCCAGGAATTCTCGTTACGCGTTACCTCGTGCTGCACCGACTGCGCGAATTTTCCCCGCGCCATGATCCCGCTGTGACCACGCTGTTTGCCGGCGACAATCTTGAAGATGACTTGATCTTTTGCGGCGGATTCGTCGATCACCTGGTAGATCGACCAGCGGTCGCCGTATTTTCCATTGGTGTAAAAGGCCCCATTACGGATGTCCGCGGGCATCAGGTGCGGGCCGAGGGAGTGCTTGCGCGCGATGGCGTATATTTTCTCCAGGTCCTGTTCGGTAACGTCGACGTAAATATTCATTTTGCGCAGGGCGAATTCCAGATCCTCGCGCGAGATATCGGAGGTCGCTAGGCCGGCATCCGCGTGTTGGGTTTTTTTCTGTCCGAGCTTAGCCGGGTAGCGACGCCATGGGAAAAAATAATTCACGACTATCGCGGTGCACAGAATGATGCCGGTATTTAACAGCACCGGTGTCAGCACGTACTGGTATCCCAGGGCATGCACCGCCGGACCACCGATGACGGCGGACAAGGCGGTGGCGCCGCCGGGCGGGTGCATGCAACGCAGATAGTGCATGGCGCCTATGGCGAGCGCCACCGCCAGTGCCGCGGGCAATATAATGCCGGGAACGAACTTGGCCACGGTGACGCCGACCAGGGCGGAGATGACATGGCCGCCCACGAGTTGCCACGGCTGCGACAGGGCGCCATGGGGCATGGCGAACAACAATACCGCGGATGCTCCCATGGAGGCCGCCATGAGCGCCGCGTCCGCGGGTCCGACAAAATATCCGCTGGCCAAGGCGACCATTAAGATGCCGGCAAATCCTCCGACAACGGACACCATTTTCTCCCCGTGGCTGGTGGTGTCGGCCTCTAGGCCGATAAACGCCCAGAAATGGTTTTTTATAAAATTTCGCATGCGCTGAAGCATTGAAGCGGGCTGGTATCCCTGTGGCGCTTATTAGCCGCCGGCGGCGGCCTTAGGTAAGGGCACCACGTCCCCGCGGCCGTCGGGCACTGGGCGTATGACGAACTCCATGGTGGCGAGATCGCCCAGCACATACGTCGCCGGCGCGCCTACGCCGCCCACGGTGCCCGGGTCCACGAGCACGGTCTCGCCACCTTTGATGTTGGGAATGCGCTCGATATGGGCGCGGTGTTCATGCCCGTTGCACACCAGGTCGTAGTCGCCGGTGAGCGCCATGCCGTGGGCATAGTGCGGAAAGTGCACCAGAAAAATCCGGCGTCCATGCAGGGTGAAGGCCGCGTCCTGGCCATAATAATTAACCAGGCTGCCGGGTTTATGCGCCAGGCGACTCATGTGATACATGTCGCCGGTGTTATTGCCATGGATCACGTGGATAGGCAGGCCAAAGGGCATGACTGCGTGCAAGGTGCTGGGGGCGACCACGTCGCCGCAGTGCAGTATCGCCTGAGCGCCATGGCGTTTGGCGTCATCCACCGCCGCGGCCAGCAGCGGGCGATGGTCGTGGCTATCCGAGAGTATGCAGATTTTCATGGGGTGGATTTTACCTGAAATGTCGCCGGTTTTCCGGTCTTTCCTGGGGCAATCGCAGCCTGTTGGTGGCTGGGCTTGGTTTGGCCCCCACACCGCTTCAGCGCAAGGAGTAAAAAAGTTGACGTGCCCTTAGCCGGCGCAGCACGACAGTTGTTTCACATCGCGGGTGAAGGTTAACGCGCAAAGTTTCAAGCCTTCCACCAGGGTGAGGTAGGGGAAAAGTAGGTCCGCCAGGTCCTGGGTGGTCATGCGCTGGCGGATGGCCAGCATTGCTGTTTGTATGATCTCGCCGCCTTCCGCCGCCAGCACCTGGCAGCCGAGCAGGCGCCCGGTGTCTTTTTCCGCCACCAGTTTAATAAAGCCGCGGGTGTCGTTGTTGGCCAGGGCGCGTGGCACCTGATCCAATGACAGGGTGCGGCTGATGGCCTGTATGCCCTGATCTTTTGCTGCGCGTTCGGTTAAGCCCACGGTGGCAACCTGGGGATCGGTAAACACCACCGCCGGCATGAGTGTTAGGTCCAGGGCGGCATCACCGCCGGTCATGTTGATCGCTGCCCGGGTAGCGGCGGCCGCGGCCACATACACAAATTGCGGTTGATGGGTGCAGTCGCCGGCGGCGTAAATCGACGCCACCGAGGTGCGCATGTGATCGTCGACCATGAGGGCGCCGCGCGCGTCGGTGGCGATACCGGCTTTGTCCAGATCCAGCGTATCGGTATTGGGCCGACGGCCGGTGGCCACCAGCAAGCGATCACCATGGATTTCTCCTGTTTTGGTTTGCAGTACGAACACCCGGCCGTCATGGGATACGGTGTCTGGCTGCCTATGGGTCAGTACCTGTATGCCTTCGGCCTCCAGCACGCCTTGCAGGGCCGTGCCTATGGCCGGATCCTCTCGGGTAAGCAGCGTGCCGCGCGCCACCATCGTTACCTCGGCGCCCAGGCGCCGAAAGGCCTGGGCCAGTTCCACTGCCACCGCCGATCCACCGAGCACGATCAAGTGCCGGGGAATGTCTTCGGCCACCAGGGCCTCGGTGGAGGTCCAATAGGGCGTCTGCGCCAGCCCCTGAATCTCCGGTACCGACGGCCGTGCGCCCACGGCGAGCAGGATGCGATCCGGGCGCAGGGTTTGTTCCGTGCCCTGGGCCTGGGTGACGATGAGCGTATCTGCATCTTGAAAACGCGCCTGACCGCGCATCAGGGTGATTCCCGCATTTGCCGCCAGTATGCCTTCGTATTTTGCATGACGCAGTTGCGCCACGCGCGCCTGCTGTTGCTTAACGAGCAAGGCCCGGTCGATGCGGGCCGTGGTATGCGAAATTCCTTGGAATGTATGCCGCGCCTGCAGGTGCGCAATGTGCGCCGCGCGTAGCATGATCTTGGATGGCACACAGCCCACGTTGACACAGGTGCCGCCCATGAGCGCGGCACTTTCTATCAGCGTGACGCGCGCGCCCCGTTCCACGGCGCGTATCGCCGCCGCGAAAGCGGCCGATCCACCGCCGACAATGGCAATGTGCACACCGTCGTTGGCGGGATGTCCGCGGGACACCGTTAAGTCCTTCTATAGCGATGATGCATGCGCTAAGCTTAGATCCGTACTTGGGTACGGAGTCAAGGAGGCGCTATGGCAAATAACGAATACACCATCGGACGGCTGGCCGCCGCCGCTGGGGTCAATGTGGAGACCGTGCGCTATTACCAGCGCGTCGGTTTAATGGCGGTACCAAAGCGCGCCCCCGGCGGCATACGCCGCTACCGCGAAGATGATCGCATGCGATTAACGTTCATCAAGGCGGCCCAAGGGCTGGGGTTCGCCTTGAATGAGGTCGCCGACTTGGTCAAGCTCGACGATGGTACTCAGTGCAAGATGGCGCGCGCCATCGCCGCGCACAAACTCACCGACGTGCGCACTCGCCTGGGGCAATTGCAGCGCATCGAGAAGGTGCTGGCCCAACTGGTACGCCAGTGCGAAATGCATAAGGGTGAAATGCGGTGTCCGGTCATTGCGGCGTTACAGCGTGCACCGTAGGGCAACACGCACGCCCCTGTCCCGCACTAGATATCGCATTGATATAATGCGTTGTGCAGTTCCCGGCCCGAACTTATTCTATCCCCTTAAGAAACACGCTCATGGTCATCCCGAACGCCCCGGCGAGCTGG
>JANOTM010000404.1:0-2312 GCA_031416355.1 Gammaproteobacteria bacterium | reverse complement strand
CAACTACGGTCACTTCCATGCCTTTGCGGCGGGCAAAGTCCTCGATTTGGTCGGGATTGAGTTTACCCACGGCAAAGTAGCGCGACTCGGGATGCGAGAAGTAAAACCCGCTCACACTCGCCCCCGGCCACATGGCGTAGCTCTCGGTGAGTGTGATGCCGGCGTTTTTCGGCGCGTCCAGTAACTGAAACAGGGTGGCTTTCTCGGTGTGTTCGGGGCAGGCCGGGTAGCCGGGGGCCGGGCGTATGCCCTGGTAGCTTTCCTTAATGAGATCGGCGACCGCGAGATGTTCGCTGCCGGCATACGCCCAGAATTCCCGGCGCACACGCTCATGTAGGCGCTCGGCATACGCCTCGGCCAGACGGTCGGCCAGGGCCTGGACCATGATGGCGTTATAGTCGTCGTGTTGTTCGCGGTATTTCTTGGCCAATTCTTCCGTGCCTATGCCGGCGGTGACGGCGAACGTGCCGATGTAATCTGCAAGGCCGCTATCGGCGGGGGCGATAAAATCCGCCAGGGCCCGATTCGGCCGGCCCGGCGGTTTTTCATCCTGTTGCCGCAGGGTGTGCAAGACCGTGAGTACTTGGGTGCGCGAGTCATCGGTATAGACGTGTATGTCATCGTGCGCCACGCTGTTGGCCGGGAACAGGCCCACCACCGCGCGTGCCGTGAGCAGTTTTTCCTGGAGTATGCGTTGCAGCATCTCCTGGGCATCGGCATACAGTTTGGTGGCGGCGTCGCCCACCACCGGATCCTTAAGGATGTCCGGATAGCGGCCGCTCAGCTCCCAGGTCTGGAAAAACGGCGTCCAGTCGATGTAATCGGCAAGTTCCGCGAGTGGATAATTGTCGAATACCTTGATGCCGGTGAAGGTCGGCACCGGCGGCGTGTAAGCGCTCCAATCGATCTTGGTTTTGTTGTTGCGCGCCTCCGCCAGCGGCAGCATGCGTACATTGGACTGTTTGCCGGCGTGGCGTGCGCGCACCTCCGCGTACTCACTCTGGGTCTTGGCGATAAACTCGCCGCGCAGCTCATCGCTGAGCAGGTTGGAGGCGACCCCGACGCCGCGCGAGGCATCCTTCACCCACACCGTCGTGCCCTGATAATGGGGTGCGATCTTCACCGCGGTATGCACGCGCGAGGTGGTGGCACCGCCGATGAGCAGCGGAATAGTAAAACCCTCGCGCTGCATTTCCTTGGCCACGTGCGCCATTTCGTCCAGCGACGGTGTAATCAGGCCGGACAGACCGATGATGTCTACTTTGTGCTGGCGCGCAGCCTCTAGAATCTTGCTGGCGGGTACCATCACGCCCAGGTCGATGACCTCATAGTTGTTACACGCCAATACCACACCCACGATGTTCTTGCCGATGTCGTGCACGTCGCCCTTTACCGTTGCCATGAGTATCTTGCCGTTGGCGCGGCTGTCCACGGTCTTGGCGGCCTCGATGTAGGGGATGAGATAGGCCACGGACTTTTTCATGACGCGCGCGCTCTTTACCACCTGCGGCAGAAACATCTTGCCGGCGCCGAACAGATCGCCCACCACGTTCATGCCGTCCATGAGCGGGCCTTCGATCACCTGGATCGGCCGCTCGAACAGTAGCCGCGCTTCCTCGGTGTCTTGCACCACGTATACATCGATGCCGTGCACCAGGGCATGGGCCATGCGCTCGGTCACCGGTGCCTCGCGCCACGCCAGGTCTTGCACCGTTACCTTGCCGCCTTCACCGGCATACTTGGGGGCCAGCGCCAGCAGGCGTTCAGTGGCATCAGTGCGCCGGTTGAGGATCACGTCCTCGACGCAATCCAATAAATCCTTGGGTATATCTTGATATACCGCCAATTGGCCGGCATTGACGATGCCCATGTCCATGCCCGCCTGTATGGCATGGTAGAGGAACACCGAGTGTATCGCCTCGCGCACCGCATTGTTGCCGCGGAAGGAGAACGACACATTGGATACGCCGCCGGATATGAGCGCGTGCGGCAGAGTGCGTTTGATTTCGCGCGTGGCCTCGATAAAGTCCACGGCATAGTTGTTGTGTTCCTCTATGCCCGTGGCCACGGCGAAAATATTCGGATCGAAAATAATGTCCTGGGGCGCGAAGCCGACGATGCGCGTGAGAATGTCATAACAACGGGCGCATATCTCTACTTTGCGCGCGCGCGTGTCGGCCTGGCCGGTTTCGTCGAACGCCATGACCACCACCGCCGCGCCGTAACGCCGCACCAGGCGCGCCTCGCGTATGAATTTTTCCTCGCCTTCCTTAAGGCTGATGGAGTTCACCACCGGTTTGCCTTGCACGCAT
>JANOTM010000403.1:0-4390 GCA_031416355.1 Gammaproteobacteria bacterium | reverse complement strand
CCACCGTGGCGACCACGGTGCCGCGGGTCACGTGGTCACCGATGTTTTTCTCCCAGGTCACCACCGTGCCTTCGGTCATGGTGTCCGAGAGCTTGGGCATTTTAATTGCGTAGGTCATAGAATCAGGTCCAAGTGGCAAGTAGCAAGTGGCAAGGAAAATAAGTCACAAGGTTTTCCTTGCCACTTGCCACTTGCTACTATTATTAAATCCTACCCATCACCTTGAGGGCGCCCCGATATACATCTTCCACATCCGGGATGGCGGCGCGTTCCAGGTTGGCGGCGTAGGGCACTGGCACGTCGGCCGCGTGCACGCGCACCGGCTGCGAGTCCAGGGCGAAGAAACAATCCTCTATGACGGTGGAAATGATTTCCGAACCGACGCCCACGGCGGCCTCGTCTTCCTCCGCCACCAGCACGCGGTGGGTTTTTTCCACCGAGCGGCGTATGGTTTCGCGGTCTATGGGTTTCAACGAGCGCAAGTCTATGACCTCGGCGCTGATGCCGTCCTTCTCCAGGCGCCGCGCCGCTTCCAGACACAGGTGCACGCTCCAGTTGTAGCCGATCAAGGTGATGTCCGTACCCCGGCGCACGATCTCCGCGCCTTCCAATGGACGGAAGAATTCGGTGTCCGGCACCTCTTCCTTCATGTTGTACATGCGCTCATGCTCGATCATGATCACTGGGTCGTTGCAGCGCACCGCGCTCTTCAGCATGCCATAAGCATCTATGGGTCCGCGCGGCGTGACCACACGCAGGCCGGAGGTGCTCATGAACATGCGCGCCAGGCGCGCCGAGTGCTGCGCGGCGAGCTGGTGCGCGGTGCCACCCGGGGTGCGCAGCACGATCGGGCAGCTAACGCGACCACCGGACATGTAGCGGATCTTGGCGGCGGCGTTGACGATGGTATCGAGGGCGAGCAGTGCAAAATTGATCGACATGATTTCAATAATCGGACGCATGCCCGCCATGGACGCGCCGATGCCGATGCCGGTATACGAGTTCTCGGAGATCGGTGTATCGATGATGCGCGCCTCGCCGTACTTCTCCAACAGGCCGGAGGTCGCCTTGTAGGTTCCCCCCACCACGCCGATGTCCTCGCCCATGGCGAACACCAACGGGTCGCGCGCCATTTCCTCGTCGTGGGCGCGACGTATCGCCTCCCAGTAGAAAATCTCTGCCATGTGTTGATTCCTTCTCGGTGACTGTGCGTTCTTAAATTTTCTTACGTATTCTGCAGCGGGCCGATCCAGCGCGCGTCTGGACTATCGTCCAACACGTACTTGTTCAGATCCTCGACGCGCGGCTCCGGGCTGTCCTCGGCGAATTTGATCACGTCGGTTTCGATTTCATGGTCGATTTCCTTTTCCATGGCCTTGATATCGGCTTCCTTCAGCACACCGGCCTTGATAAGTTTGTCGCTGTAGATTCTTAAGGGATCGCGCTCCGACCATTTTTTCTCTTCTTCCTTGCTGCGATAGGCCGAGGTCTTGTCGGACATGGAATGGCCGCGCGTGCGGTAGGTCATGTACTCGATAAAATACGGGCCCTTGCCGCTGCGCACGTGGTCCACCGCCTTCTTGGCCGCTTCCATCACCACGTCCAGGTCCTGGCCGTCGTGCTGGCTCGCGGGAATGTTATAGCCGCACATGCGCTTGTACTGATCGACCACGGCAGTGGAACGATCGATGCGCGTGCCTATGGCATACTGATTGTTCTCGCATACGAACAACACCGGCAGCTTCCACACCGAGGCCATGTTCATGGTCTCATGGAACGTGCCCTGGTTGTTGGCGCCGTCGCCGAGGAAACAGATGGCGATCTGGTCGGTCTTTTTGTGCTTGCAGGCCAGGCCCAGGCCCGCGGCCAGCGGGAACGGCTGGCCCACCAGGGCATAGCCGCCCATAAAGTTCACCGTGGGATCGAAAATATGCATGGAGCCGCCGCGTCCACGGGAGGAACCGGTCTCCTTGCCATAGAGCTCGGCCATGACTTCGCGTGGCGGGGCGCCGGCCTTCATGGCGTGCACATGATCACGATAACCGGTAATCACATAGTCACGGCCCGGGGTGGCCATTTCCAGAACGCCGGTGGCCACTGCCTCCTGGCCGGAATAAAGATGCAGGAAACCTCCGATCTTGTGTTCCATGTAGGCCTCGAAACAACGTTCTTCGAAGCGCCGAAAAAAAATCATTTCACGCAATAGGCGTTTCTGGTCAACGGCTTTCATGGATCTCCCTATGTGGGTAGGAAAACGGGGCATCCGGACAGGGGGCGATAGGCAACATACAACTGTCCGAGGCCCAATCCTTAAGTAATTTAAGGCCGGTATGATCGTTTTTTTGCGGGATTTGGTCAAGGCATGGTCGTTGCGGACCGAATTCACAACTTATCGGTGCAAATCAAGCAGCAAGACAACAACACTTTACTCGAGGCCTGGGTATTTAAATCAGCGCGTCCGGACCGGAGCAGCGCCACTGGCCGCCGAGTAGTCGAGTAGTTAAGTACTACCGGTAGTGTATCTTGGGGCGCAGGGACTGCATGACGATACGCACATTCACGCCGGCAAACTGGGCAACCGACAGCACTGCACTGGCAAAACGCTCGTAGCGTGGGAGTTCAATACGGATAGTCTTAAGCATGGGGTAATCCTCAGGGCCAACGTCAATGAGTGGATTCGCCAAATTTATTAAGCAAAAACCTTGCCATAGGGGAACATCACCCGCAAACGGTGGCCAAAGACCCAACATATCGACCAATCTTACAATAAGGATGAATTTATGACGCACGCATACCGCCGGCCGGCCCTGCTGCCCCTGCTCGCGCTGTTCTTGACGCTGACCAGTGGCCCCGCCACCGCCGATAAAATACCGATGCAGGAGCAGACTCCTGCGGGCGCGCGTCAGAAAATTGCCGCTACCATATTGGCGGATATCGGCCAGGCTACCTGGATCGTCGAAGGCAAGGGTCCACACGTGGTCTACATTTTTTTCGACCCCAATTGCCCTGCCTGCAACCAATTACATCAGTCCCTGCGCCCGTGGGTGGAGCGTGGCGCTGTCGAACTGCGCTGGATACCCGTAGGCATACTCATGCTCACGAGCCACGGCAAGGCTGCGGCCCTGCTGGAGGCCAAAGACCGGCACGCCGCGTTGCAGGAGAACGGGACCAAATTCAATAGCGCCACCGGTTTTGGCGGCATCAGCGAAGAACCCCTGCCGGCGGAGACCACGGTCAAACAACTCGATGCCAACGCCAAGCTGTTAAAACACACCGCCAATATGGCGGTACCGACCCTGGTGTTCCGTGACAAAGACAACAAGGCGATCGTCATTCAAGGCGTACCGCCCGTGGCATCCCTGGAAAAAATGATCAAGGAACTGAAATAAGTCTCGGCAGGTTTCGGGTGGCCCATGAAACCACGGCCCACCCGAAACTAGGGGATCGCTACCTTAAAAAATACCTCAAATACCTCGGCAAGCCCGCGTCCGGCAGGCGGTAATCGCATACCCCGCTCGGGAAGATCTGTTGCAAGCGCGCGCTCCTGCGGTGTAAAGGATGCCTGGCCATAGACTCCCTGTGTGATGGCCTGATCCAGCGACATGGTTTGGCATTTAAAAATATCGCCCGCAATGGCGCCCCCCGCCACGATACGTGAGGTGGAATAAGGTCGAAAAGTCTGGGCACAAACGCCCGGGGCTTGCTGATCCAAGATACCATTCCATACATGATTGCCCGCGGCGATGGTGCGTCCGCTAGGGTCGAAACACTTGTCCACGGCGCCCGCCGGCTTGTTGGCGGCCACCCCTGCCTCAGGCGAGCGGCGCAAGTTGCGCACCACTCGTCCACCACGGCCAAGGCCTCGGCAGCGGGGTTGTGGGGCGGTGCACCTATCCAGATGACCTGATTGTCCGCATGGACCTGGCGCTGGACCATGCGGCTGCGGGTGGCAAAGGATTGCTGGATGTGATGCATATCCAGGGCCGGCTCCAGATTGATATTCACGCTATCCCAAGGATCATAGGTCAAGGGGCTGGCATCGGCCTTCCATGGAAAATTGACCAAGACCATATCGCGCTGGGATTTCCAGCCGCCGATGCGTGCATTGAGATCGAGAAATTCATCCTTGCTCAGGTCGCCGGCCACCAAGGCGCGGAGTCCATACTGCACGCCCACATTGTCCCAGGTGATGGGGGCGTAACCTTGATCATCGACACCGTAAATATTTTGCAGATCGTTCCAATGGGTCCACTTACTGAGGAGGCCATTAAATAGTGCACACCGCCTGCTACACAGTCCCTTCTCCCTCCGGGAGAAGGACACGACGGCATGGATGCCGGAGGTAGAGCAATGCAGGAGCAATTGCCGAGGATGAGGGCCGGTTTTGCCG
>JANOTM010000402.1:0-4865 GCA_031416355.1 Gammaproteobacteria bacterium | reverse complement strand
GTGATCGAGAGCATGCGGGTGGCGTCGATAAAGCGCCACGCGGCATCGCGGCCACCGTGGATCTCGAAGGCGAGCACGCCGCCGCCGGCGAATGCGCCGCGGGTGTCGCGCTGCTGCGACTGCGCCAGGGCGAACTGCGGGTGATTACTGAGGCCGGTGTAGTAGACGCGCGCCACCTGCGCCTGCGGCTCCAGCCACTGGGCGATGTGCAGCGCGCTCTCGCTGTGGGCGCGCATGCGTAGAGCCAGGGTTTCCAAACCCTTGAGAAAAACCCAAGCATTGAACGGACTCATGCTGGGCCCGGCGGTGCGCAGCACACCGAACACCTCGGTGCCTACCAGTTTCTCGCTGCCCACCACCGCGCCGCCCATGCAACGCCCCTGGCCGTCGATATACTTGGTCGCCGAATGCACCACAATGTCCGCACCCAGGGCCAAGGGTTGTTGCAAGGCCGGTGTCAGAAAACAATTGTCCACCACCAGCAAGGCATTATTGGCATGCGCGAGTTGGGCAAGGGCACGTATGTCGCCCACCTCCGCCAGGGGATTGGACGGCGTTTCGAGAAATAATATGCGCGTGGAGGGTTGAATAGCACGGCCCCACGCCGCCAGGTCGCGCAAGTCGACGTACGTGGTGGTGACGCCGAAGCGCGCGAGGATATTGCTAAACAACTGCACCGTGGTGCCGAAGATGCTGCGCGAAGCGACGATGTGGTCGCCGGCCTTGAGCAGGCCCATGCAGGTGGCGAGGATGGCCGCCATGCCGGAGGCGGTGGCGACACAGCGCTCGCCGCCTTCGAGGGCGGCCAGGCGCTGTTCGAACATGCGTACCGTGGGATTGGTGAAGCGTGAATAGATGTTACCCGGCTCGGCGCCGGAGAAACGCGCGGCCGCCTCGGCGGCGCTCTTGAAGACATAGCTTGAGGTGGTGAAGATGGGTTCGCCCTGCTCGCCTTCGTGCGTGCGCGTCTGGCCGGCACGCACCGCTCGGGTGGCAAAACGCCATGCATCGATATCATCTTGTGTCATACCCGAACCCTCGTGGTGTTGGTTCTACCGCAAGCGCATCCTGAGCACTTGCGAGCACTTGTCTACGGGCATGAAAAAACCCGCCATACGTCCAAAGCGGGTTTTTCTCGCTTTAGCCGTATTTGTAAGGCGCCCGCAAGCTGAAGCTCAAATCGGCGCAATAGCGGTTTGACATTATCTCAGTTCCAAACCGGTGTCAACGCGCCCGGATGTATCCCATCAGGAATACGTATGCGGCTCGGCGGACACCAAGTAGTGGCCGATCTTCTCGCGCTTACTGGCGTCGGAGCGCAGGCGCTCGATATGGTCGAGGTAGTCCTGATTGACGTCGCCGGTGATATAAACGCCGTCGAAACACGAGGCGTCGAATTTCTTGATCGCCGGGTTGCCTTCGCGCCCGGCGTCGATCAGGTCGTTCAGGTCCTGGAAAATCAGGTAGTCGGCACCGATTTCCGCGCGGATCTGTTCCACGCTGCGGCCGTTGGCCACCAGCTCGTTCACCGACGGCATGTCGATGCCGTAGACGTTAGGGTAGCGCACCGGCGGCGCGGCCGAGGCGAAATAGACTTTGCGCGCGCCGGCCTCGCGCGCCATTTGTATAATCTGCTGGGAGGTGGTGCCGCGGACGATGGAGTCGTCTACCAATAGTACATTCTTGCCGCGGAACTCGAGGTCAATGGCGTTCAGCTTTTGGCGCACGGATTTCTTGCGCTGCGCCTGGCCGGGCATGATAAAGGTGCGCCCGATGTAGCGGTTCTTGATAAAACCCTCGCGATACTTGACGTCCATTTCGTAGGCCATCTGCAAGGCCGCAGTGCGACTGGTGTCGGGGATGGGGATGATGACATCGATGTCGTGGTCCGGCCACTGGCGCAGGAGCTTGCGCGCCAGTTTCTCGCCCATGCGCAGGCGCATCTTGTGTACGGCGATGCCGTCGATAATGGAGTCGGGGCGCGCCAGGTACACGTATTCGAAGATGCATGGCACGTGTTGCGGGTGCTCGGCGCACTGGCGTGTATGCACGCGGCCGTTGAGATCGATGAAAATCGCCTCGCCCGGTTCGACGTCGCGTACCAATTGATACCCCAGCACGTCCAAGGCCACGGACTCGGAGGCAAAAATATGCTCGGGTCCGGCGTCGGTCTCGCGCTTACCGTAGACCAGGGGGCGTACACCGTTGGGATCGCGGAACGCCAGCAGACCAAAACCAACGATGAGCAGTATGACTGAATAAGTGCCGCGGCAACGACGGTGCACCGCTGCTACCGCGCGGAAGATCTGCTCCGGTTCCAGGGTGAGCATGCCGGCCAGCTCGAGTTCGTGCGCGAAGATGTTGAGCAACACCTCGGAGTCGGAGTCGGTATTGATGTGGCGCAGGTCTTCGCGGAAGATTTCCTCTTTCAGCTCCAGGGCGTTGGTGAGATTGCCGTTGTGTGTCAGCGCCAGGCCGAAGGGGGAGTTGACGTAGAACGGCTGCGCCTCGGCCGGCGAATCGCAGCCGGCGGTGGGATAGCGCACCTGGCCGATACCGAGATTGCCGAGCAGGGATTGCATGTGCTGCGCCTGGAACACATCACGCACCAAGCCGTTGTCTTTGCGCAGATATACATGCCGGCCGTCACTGGTGAGTATGCCAGCGGCATCCTGTCCACGGTGCTGTACTACGGTCAGGCCGTCATAGATGGATTGATTGACCGGGCCTTTAGCCAGAATGCCGATAATACCGCACATAGGAAAATACTCCCTCGATCTAAAGTGTAAGTTTAGCCATAGCGAAACTGCCGGGCAACGTCTTCCGGCAATATGTCACGCACGGCGAGCGCCATGGATTGAAAATAAACAATAAACGCCGAGTCCTGCCACAGAGGCTTTTTCGGCAGCGACGTCAGCCCCGCCAACAGCACCACGATTACCAGTATCAATACGCCGCGCGCCGCGCCCAGCAGGGCGCCGGCGACGCGCGCCTTGGTGCCGGGTACGGCGGGACCCAGCAGCAAGCGCAGCATGAACGTGGCCACGGATACGAGCAAAAACACGCCCACGAACACCGCCACGAATCCCAGCATTCTGCTGATCATGGGATCGCCTAAATCCGCAAACCACGTGGCCGCACTGGCGGAAAACAACCAGGCCATCAATGCCGCCAAGGCCCACGCTGCTACCGAAAAAGATTCACGCAACACGCCGCGCAACGCGCCTATACCGGCGAACGCCAGCATGATGCCCACCAGTATTAGATCGAGACGGTTCACGGCGCACCGCGTACGGCCGGACACTGCGGGCAACGATCAAGGATAGGCACGCACCACACCCTTAACTTTCAATTCCCGTGATATGCGACCGAGGGCGGTGCGTGCCTCGGCCTCGGTGACATAGGGGCCCACGCGCACGCGCACCACTTGGGTTTTGTTGAGGGCGATTTTATCGAGTTCGGCGGCGTACCCATGGCGCAGGAGATTTTCTTTGAGGCGATTGGCATTGTCGGCGTCGGAAAACGCACCCACCTGTACGATCCAGCCTTTGGTGACCGCCGGCTTGGAGGATGCCGCTGCCGGGACCGAGGTCTGGGCGGTAACCGACGTGGAAGCACCGTTGCGACTCGGCGTCGGGTTGTTGGAAACCGCGGGGTTTGCGGATGGCACACTGGACGGAGTCGCGGGAACCGTCGGTGTGACTAGAGAAGGAATGGTTTTTACCATAGCCGGCGGGGCATTAGACGGCAGCGGCACCGGCGTAATGGGAGTGACCACCACTCGGGTATCGGGCGTGGGCACTTCCGCGACCGGTTGCGTGGGCGGCGCCACGGCGCGGTCGCTCAGAATCAGGGGCAGCGCCACTACCGCGACGCACACCAGTATGATGGCGCCCACCACCCGGTGTTTGGGATTAAAGTCGTGTGTTGGGGCCTGTTCGTCTGTCACTGCCAGCTTGACTCCTTAGAACGCCTATCAAAATGAAAACGAACGCCGCCGGCCCTCACCCTCATCCCCACCCTTCCCGGCAAATGCTCCCGGCTTTGCTCTACCTCCTGCATCCATGCAGTCGTCCCAGAGGGAGAAGGGCTTAAATCTCTCCCGCGGGAGGTGAGGCGGTACAGGGGAAAGGTCCAGTGGGCCTTTCCCCTGCCGAACGGGCGCAGACGGTTCTTCTGCACCCCGACGGGAAGTTTTGTAGGGTGGGCATCGCCCACCACACATGGTTGCGGCCGGCGCACGCTGGTGGGCGATGCCCACCCTACACTTAAACACCTAGACTACTGCTACTGCGACAGCCATGCGGCACTATAATTAAGGCGTTATGTTTAGCGGCAAGGTCCGATCATTTTGTTAGGGATCCTTACTTAAATTCGCTCCGGGCGAAGGCGGCGTAGTATACCACCCACGGTGTAAAACGACCCAAACACCACCACCCTATCTTCCGGCCCGGCGGCAGCCATGGCGGCATCATAGGCGCTGACCACGTCCGCATGCAGGGTCGCCGGCGCCGTAACCCCGGTGCTCACCAGGGCGGCATGCAATTCCTGGGCGCTCGCCCCGCGTGCCGTGGTCAATGAGGCCAAATGCCAGGCATGCACTTCTGGCCCCATGACCCGCATCACATCGCCCACAGGCTTATCTCGTAACATGCCACAGACCGCAAGGGTGCGACCCGCCACGGGCTGGCGCCGGAGATTGGCGGCCAGAGATTCCACCGCCTGCAGGTTGTGCGCTACGTCCAGCACCCGCAGCGGCCGGCCGGGCAAGGTCTGAAAACGTCCCGGCAGCACCGCGGTCAACAGACCAGCGCGCACCTGCGCCTGGGTCACCGGGAAACGATGATCCACGGCCTCCAAGGCCA
>JANOTM010000401.1:0-3917 GCA_031416355.1 Gammaproteobacteria bacterium | reverse complement strand
GCCAACCTTGCCCGGCAGCATCGCTTCGATCCGATTCCACTGGTCATCGCGTAATCGCTTTCGCACCATCGTTCCAACTCCCTTATTGAGAATGAGTTGGAATGTAAGTGTAGCTTAAATGTCAACAGACTCTAGGCTATGGCGGGTGTAGTAGCGACGAACGAGACCATACTGGTCGTAGGTGGCGGTATCAGCGGTATCACCGCCGCCCTGGAAGCGGCCGAGTGCGGCAAGAATGTGGTGCTGGTGGAAAAAGGCCCGTCCCTAGGCGGGCGCGTGAGCCAGCTTTATAAGTACTTCCCCAAGCTGTGTCATCCCACCTGCGGCCTCGAGATCAATCTGCGGCGTATCAAGGGCAACAAGCGCATCCGCGTATTCACCCTGGCCGAGGTGCAACAAATACAGGGCGAGGCCGGCAACTACAGCGTGCAGGTCAAACTGCAGCCGCGTTACGTGAACGAAAACTGCACCGCCTGCGGCGAATGCGGCACCGCCGTCGGCGCCGAGATCGATAACCCGTTCAATTATAATCTCAACAAAATGAAGGCCGCATACCTGCCCTTCAACATGGCTTATCCACAACGCTACGTGATCGACCCCAGCATCATCGGCACGCCGGATGCGGACAAGGCCAAGGCCGCCTGCAAGTACGGCGCGGTCGATCTGGACATGAAAGAAGAAATTCTAAATCTCAAGGCCGGCGCCATCGTCTGGGCCACCGGTTGGAAGCCGTACGACGCCGCCAAGATTCAGCCTTATGGTTATGATCGCTACAAGAACGTGATTACCAGCGTGGAGTTCGAGCGCCTTATGGATCGCTTCGGTCCCACCGGCGGCAAGCTGCTGCGGCCGTCCGACGGCAAGGAGGCGAAGAACGTCGCCTTCATACAATGCGCCGGGTCACGCGACCGCAATCACTTGAAACACTGTTCGCGCATCTGCTGCATGGCATCGCTCAAGCAGTCTACGTATGTGAACGAGCAGTTCGGCGATCAGGCCAAGTCGAGCATCTATTACATCGACATCCGCGCCATCGATCGCTTCGAGGATTTTTACCAGAAGGTAAAAGCCAACACTACCGTCAAGTTCATCAAGTCGAAAGTGGCCAACATCACCGAAGACAAGACCAGCGGCGACGTGATCCTGCACGGCGTGGATACCGAGGGCTACCACCGCTACGACAACCAGCACGACCTGGTGGTGCTGGCCATAGGCATGGAGCCGAACGTGGATGCGCATAACATCCCCGGCGGTGTGCATGCCGACTTAAGCGGCTTCATCGAGGCGGACCCGGCCAACGGCGCCATCTTCGGCGCCGTTGGCGCCAGCAACGCCCTGGACGTGAACCGTGCGGTGCAAAGCGCCACCGCCGCCAGCTTGCGTTCCATCCAAGTCATCAACCGCGTTGCTAGAGCGGAGGCAAAATAATGAGTGCAGTGATGTCGGAAATTAAAATCGGGGCGTATATCTGCCAAGGCTGTGGGCTGGGCGAGCGCCTGGATACGGCGCAGCTCATGCAGGTCGCTAAAAAAGAAGGCAAGGCTGGAGTCGTGCGCGAACATCCGTTTTTGTGCAACGCCGACGGTGTCGCCACCATACAAAAAGATATCGATGCCGGCGAAGTCAATCGCGTGGTCATCGCCGCCTGTTCGCGCCGCTCCAAGACCGAGGCGTTTAATTTTGAAAACGCTACCCTGTCGCGCGCCAACTTGCGCGAGCAGGTCATCTGGACCCAGCCGGATACGGCCGAGGCGCGTGAGTTCACCCAGGAAATGGCCGCCGACTATGTGCGCATGGGCTGCGCCGAAGCCAAGAAAATGACGGTGCCCGTGGCCAGCACCCATGCCGGCCACAACAAGCGCATCCTGGTGGTGGGTGGCGGCATCAGCGGCATGACCGCCGCGCTCGAGACCGCCAAAGCCGGTTACGAAGTTCTGCTGGTGGAAAAAACCGGCGCCCTGGGCGGCATGACGGCGCAACTGCACAAGCGCTCGCCGGCGCGTGAGCCATACGACAAACCCCAAGACAACCCGGTCGCCGGCATGATCAAGGCCATCGAAGCGGAAAAGAAAATTAAAGTCTCGCTGAATTCGACCATCACCCGCACCAGCGGGTCACCGGGCCAGTTCAGCGCCGACATCACCACCGAAAGCGGCGCCACCCAAACGGAAAACATCGGCGCCATCGTGCAGGCGTCGGGCTTCACTTTGTACGATGCCAACAAGCTGCCGGAACTCGGCTACGGCAAAAGCCCGGACGTGGTGGATCAAGCCGGCATGGAAAAACTGGCCAAGGCCGCCAACGGCGGTGCGATCAAGCGTCCGTCCGACGGCAAAGAGGTGAAGAGCGTGGTGTTCGTGCAGTGCGCCGGCCAGCGCGACCCCAGCGGCACACACCTGTCGTACTGCTCCGGGTTTTGCTGCAACACCAGCATCAAGCAGGCCATGTATTTCAAAGACGCCAATCCGGACGTGGACACGGTGGTCATTTATACCGACCTGCGCACCCCCGGCAACGGCGAGGATTTCTACCGCAGCGCCCAGAACAAGGGCGTGATCTTTACCAAGGGCACGGTGTCCGGTGTGGCCGCGGCCGGCGCCAGTCTGGAAGTGAAGTTCAAAGATCTCATATTGAACGAAGATGGCGTAGCCAAGGCCGATCTAGTGGTGCTGGCCACTGGCCAAGTGCCCAACTCCGGCGTCAACATCGACATCAAAGACGAAGCGCCGGACGCGTCCAAGTCGCAGCCGGTATCCATCCTGAACCTGACCTATCGTCAGGGCAAGGACTTACCGCAGCTCAAGTTCGGTTTCAGCGATTCGCATTTTATCTGCTTCCCGTACGAAACTCGCCGCACCGGCATTTATACCGCTGGTCCCGTGCGTCGTCCCATGGATATCGCGCAGGCCATGGAAGACGCCACCGGCGCCGCCTTAAAGGCCATACAGGCGGTGGAAAACGCCAGCCTCGGACGCTCGGCGCATCCACGCTCCGGCGATTTAAGTTTCCCTAGCTTCCGGCGCGAAGGCTGCACCCAGTGCAAGCGCTGCACTGTGGAGTGCCCGTTCGGCGCCATCGACGAAGACGAACAGCGTTACCCGGTATTCAACGAAGGCCGCTGCCGCCGTTGCGGCACCTGCATGGGTGCGTGTCCGGTGCGCGTGATCTCGTTCGAGAACTACTCGCCCGATTCGGTCGGTGCCCAGATCAAGGCCGTGGACATGCCGGACGAGTTTTCCGAAAAGCCGCGTATCCTGGTACTGGCGTGCGAGAACGACGCCTATCCGGCCCTGGACATGGCCGGCATGCAGCATCTAACTTCCAGCGCCTTCGTGCGCACCATACCGGTACGCTGCCTGGGCTCCATCAACACCATCTGGATCACCGACGCCCTCAATAGCGGTTACGACGGCATCATGCTCATGGGCTGCAAGCACGGCGACGACTACCAGTGCCACTTCGTCAAGGGCTCGGAGCTCGCCAGCGAACGCATGGGAAAGATCGACGATACCCTCAAGAGTCTGAATCTGGAATCGGAGCGCGTACAGAGCTACGAGGTGGCCATCACCGATATCCAGCGCGTCCCGCAACTGATCGACGACTATGCCGCCAAGATCAAGGAAATCGGCATGAATCCGTTCAAGGGTTTTTAGCTACTATTCCCTCTCCCCAACGGGGAGGCGAGACGGGGTTGTCGTGTATATCCGGTGGACATACACGCCGTCGAGCGGGTGCGCAGGAGGTTTCGCGCACCCCGGCGGGAAGTAGGGTGAGGGGGGTTCGTGACTTTGTCCCTCATCCTGTCCTTCTCCCAGAGGGAGAAGGGACCCAAGGTTTGAGCATGGGAATGCGCTGATGGAAAAGAGTAGAGGTAGGGTGGGCATCGCCCACCACACGTGGCTGCGGCCGGCGCACGC
>JANOTM010000400.1:0-3785 GCA_031416355.1 Gammaproteobacteria bacterium | reverse complement strand
CCCAAGCGGTGTGGAGGTGCGTTTGGTGTTGAAAGGTCGCGGCGAATTGAAGCGCCTGTTCCTGATACATGAATAAGACGCCGTTTCAAAATGGCGGTGGCTCCGCGACCCTGCCGGTGCCGGATAAGCAGCGTGGCTTGGCGCTCATTACCGCAGTATTAGTGGTGGCCATCGTCGCCACGGTGGCCGCTTCCATGAGTCTGGGACAACAAATATGGCTGCGCCAGGCGCAGAATTTTAACGACCGCGCCCAAGCGGAAAAAGTGGCGCAGGGCGCGCTGCACTGGGCGATACTCATACTGGCCGAAGACGCCAAGAAAAATGGCAATCCTACCGACGACTTGACCGAAGACTGGGCCAAGCCGCTGCCGCCGCTGACGGTGGAGGGCGGCGCGGTGACCGGCAAGATTATTGATGCCCAAGGGCGGTTTAATCTGAATAGTCTTATAGAACCCGGTGGTCTCAACCCCAGGCCTAGGGATACTGCAGTATTTGTCCGATTACTAGAGTCTTTGGCGCTTAATCCCCAGTTAGCGGAGGCCGTGACGGACTGGCTGGATAAGAATGACCAGTCCACAGGCACGGCCGGTGCCGAGGATATATATTACCTCACCTTGCAACCGCCCTATCGCGCCGCCAACGAGCCGTTACAGAGTATCGACGAGCTGCGACTGGTGCGCGGTTTTGACGCCAAGACCGTGGAGGCCCTGCGACCCCATGTCAGCGCCCTACCTCCCCCGGCGAACGCGGTGAATATCAACACCGCCGACGCGCATGTACTGAGCGCCTTGTTTCTGCCGGCATTGCCCCTGGCCACTGCCCAGGGCTTGGTCGAGGAGCGCGACAAGAACCGCAACCCCTTCAAGAACACCGGAGAGTTGACCCAGCGCGCCGCCGGTAAGTCCCCGGAGGCCGGTGTCGTGATTGGCGTCAAAAGCAACTACTTTTATGTTGAGGTCCATACCCTTTTTGGACGCTTGCAGAGCAGCCGCCGGGCACTGATAGACCGATCCGCTAGCACCGGCGCGCCGGTCATACTATGGCAGGAGAGTTTGATGAGTCCGCCACCGGCAGCGCCGGCAACGGCCGCAGTGCCGCCATGAGAGACACATACCGCTCTGCGCCCGAATGGTACTTACCTTAGAGCCCCTAACAAAATGACTGGATCTTGCTGCTAGCTCCGGCCCTCACCCCTACCCCTCTCCCACAGGAGAGGGGTTTTAAGCCCTTCTCCCTCTGGGAGAAGGGTGGGGATGAGGGTGAAGGCGACGCACGTTTTCATTTTGATAGGCGCTCTTAGGCAGTTCCCTATTCAATGGGTGGGTGAGCGTTTTTCGCGTAACCCACCAACGTTGCGCGGCAACACAACGCATTTTTAATGAGTGCCTAGCGGCACACCTGGTGGGTTACGGCACACACTGCGTGCCTAACCCGCCCTACATTTAGGTTTAAGTAAGGCCATACCCCTCAGCGCCCGGAACCGGCATAATGCGCATAATAACAATGGATGAACCATAACCATGCGCCCTAACAGACAGAACCGACCCTACAACCGGTCTTTTATGGCAGCACCGCCCCGGAGGGCATCATGAAAACAGTGTTGCCCACGTTCAGGCTGAGTGACAGCGGTATCTTGGTACTGCGCCTGCCCCCCGACTGGCCGGAGCAAGAGGGTAGGGTGGCGTGGTGGTGGGGCACGGGCGCCAGCGCCACCAAGCATGGCGTGGTGGAGCGGCTGAGCGAATTACCCGCTTTTGCGCGCGGCGCGCGCACCCAGTTGTGGTCGCCCGCCACGGATACCTTGCTAGCGCGCGCCACCCTGCCGACCCGGGCGCGCGCCAAGATTCTGCAGGCCCTGCCGTTTGCCCTGGAAGAACAGATACTCGGCGAGCCGGAAGGCCAGAGCTTTTCCTATCGTGTGCAAGAGGATGGCAGTTTGGCGGTGGCGGTCACCGCCCGCAGCCGTATCCAGACGTGGATGGGCGCCTTGCAGGCGGCCGGGCTGGTGGCCATCAGCGCCTGTCCCGCCACGCTTAAGATACCGTATGAGGCCGGATACTGGTCCCTGGCGGCGGATGAGGATGAAGGCATGCTGCGCACTGGGCCCATGTCCGGCCTGGCATGCGCACTGGAGGTCGACCTGGCCGTGCCCATGACCTTGATGCTGGCCTTGCGCGAGGCCATTGCCAGTTCCCAGGCCCCCGCCGGCCTGATCATATTCAATCCCCCGGCGGATTTGGATGCCGCGGCGTGGTCGGAGGCTTTGCAGTTACCGGTGGAGATCCGCGCCCAGGATTATTGGGCGCTAAACCCCGGCAGCGCTCCACCGATTAATCTCTTGGACGGGGAGTTTTCCCCCGGCGGGGGCAGCGGCCTGCCCCTGGCGAAGTTACGGCCCGCGGCCATGATGCTGGCGGTGTGGATGGTGGTGGGATTCGGTTTCAACGTGTGGGAATGGTGGCGACTGGACCGCACCAACACGGCGCAACAAGCCGAGATGCTGGCGCTGTTTAAACGCAGCTTTCCGGAGGCCAAGCTGGTCGGCAGCCCGGCCCCGCTCATGGAAAGAAACCTCGCCGCCCTGCAAGCCGGCAGCGGCGGTCTCGCCGCCAGCGATCTGCTGCCCTTGCTGGAGACCCTGGCCCCGGCCTTCCAGGCCAACCCGCAGACGCGCCTACGCACGGTGCAATACGGCGAGGCCAGCGTGACCTTGGATGTCACCCTGGCGGATTTTCAGGCCATGGAGGCCATGAAGAACGCCCTAGTCGCCCGCGGCCTGCAGGCCGAAGTGCTGAGCGCCAATAGCCGCGAAGGCGCCGTCGATGGCCGGGTAAAGGTAAAGACCGGAGGACGTACATGAAGAAGATAGACCTGGCCTTTCTTGCGCCCTACCAGGCGCGCTGGCAGGCGCTGGAACCGCGCGAGCGCCTGATTCTATCGATAGGCGTGAGTGCACTGGCGCTGTTTTTATTTTATATCCTGCTATGGTCGCAGATGCAGAGCAAACTGACGCGCCTGCGTGTGTCCGTACCCCAAGACCAAGCCAAGCTCAGCGTCATGCGCGTGCAGGCGATGCAGGTCGAACAACTGCGCGCCCGCGGCGCCATGACCCGCGCCCAGGGCGTCAACATCCTCGCCACCCTGGAGCAGACCGCCAATACCCGTGGCCTGAAACAAAACATCACCCGCATGGAACCGGAAGGCAGCAACGCCGCGCGCATCAATCTCGACGGCATCGCCTTCGACACCCTGATCCCGTGGCTGCACGACCTGCAAACCCAGAACGCCATCCGCGTGGAAAGCGCCACCCTGGAAGCACAGCCCGCGCCCGGCATCGTCAAGGCACGTTTGCTATTGCGCGGCCCCGCGGCATGAAATGGCAGTGGTGGAAGTTTGTCTTGCTGGGCGCGGTGTTTTACCTGGTGTTCGTGGTGGCCGTGGCCCCCGCCACCTGGCTCGCGTGGGGCGTGGCGCGGGCCAGCCGCGGGGTAATTACCCTGAGCGAACCGCTGGGGAGTGTATGGAGTGGGCAGGGGGGATTGGTGATGCACAGCGGTACGACGCCGCCACAGTCCCTGGGTCGGCTGGAATGGACGATTAATCCCGCCTGGCTTTTCGCCGCGCGTCTTCAAGCCAGGGTGCATCTTACGGGATTGGATAGCGATTTGAGTGGCAGTGTCGGCATCTCCTACAAGCATGCGCGTTTGCAAAATATCAAAGGCAGTATCTCACCGCGACTATTGGCCGTGGTCTACTCGCCAGTATCGCTGTTCGGTCCTAGCGGC
>JANOTM010000399.1:0-4101 GCA_031416355.1 Gammaproteobacteria bacterium | reverse complement strand
TACCGAGGCGTGGAATATCGGCGGCGCCGTCATTCAGGGTCAGCTTTCCGCTGACACGGGGATGTTGCAAGGTTCCGCTCACACGCCAGTCACCCGTGAGGGTGCCGCGGGTTTGATAGAACTGGGGGAAAAATAGCGCCAATGTCGACAGATCGTGGAAGGCCGCCTTGATCTCGCCGCGCACCGACGCATCGGTCCCGGCATGTGCGGGCTTTACTGGCAACGGAAACGCCAACTCAGCGTTCAGCCATCCCTGGTCGTCCAGTTTCAATGCCACCCGCGTCTGCGCGCGCCCATCTTGCATACGCATATGCGCCTGGGCACCGGCATAGGCCACCTGTATCTGGGTGTCACCGCTGGCGGGATAACGCACACTGCCGGGAGAAAATACCACCTCGGCGTTGCCCGTTATTTTTTCTTGGGCGTCGGCACGTGCGATGACATCCGCATCCACCATGCCCGATAGGCCGATATCTGCCAGAAACAGGGGCTGCAGGAGGTCCAGGGGAAAGCGGGTTGCACGCAGCGTAGTGTCCCAACCAGCGTATTTGCGCCACGTGCCCTGTGCGCACACCCGGCCCGGATCTTGATGTAAGCACCACGCATCCACGTGCACCGCGTCCGGCGCGATGCGCAGGGCGGCGGGTTTTTCCAACCGCCATGGGCTGGCTTGCGCGGCCTGTAAGGTGGCGTCGGTCAGCATGCCGGTCCATGCGCGGTTCGCGTAAGCCCCGTGCAATGTCAGCTTGGCGTTGGCGTGTCCCGCGGTTGCGGACAGCGCGAGCGTGTTTTTGCGCATGCGACCTTGAGATTGAAACGTGAATGCGGTGAGCTTGCCCTGAGGTGTAATGATATCGGCGAGTTCGATTTTGGCGTTGGAGTCTTGCGCATCCTGCATGTCCACATCTATTTGCACGCCGAGCTTGGCCGCCCGGTAGCCCTGGAACGCGAGTCGCTGTCCCTGGAGGGTGGCGGCGATATGGGGCGCCGAGCGTGGCCCGTTTAGATTGCCGTGGCTGGAAAATCCGCCCCGTGCCTCGCCCACCCAGAGGGACAGTTGCGGGACGTTGATATCCCAGGTGAGGCTCGCGCGTTCGGCCAGAGTGCCGGAAGCGGTAACCGCAGTGTCGCCCAGGTGCGCACTCAGCTTCTTCAGCGTATAACGTTCGCCCTGGCGCGCGAGCTGGGTATGCAGGCGCAGTGCCTGGCCGCGCAAGGTGCCGGTGACCGTCGCGTCATCCAACCATAGTTGTTGACCTTCGCCGCGCACCACCGCGGCCAGCGCCAGACGGCCGGGCCAGTCGTTATGAATCTTGCTGGGATCGATCGCGCGCGCACGCGCGGCCACGCGCCAATCTTTACCTGGCGCCCAGCGCCAGGTGCCGCTGGCGTCTAGAGTTCCACCGAGCAGTGCCGCGTGCACGTCGCCGCGCAGTTGGCGAGTGTCGCCGCTGCCTAGTACGTCGACCACCATGTCGTGCAAGCGCGGGTGCTGGAACTTACTGTGGCCGCTGAATGTGTACTTGTCGGGTAAACCTTCTACCAGGAGTTTTCCCGCACCAGCCTCCATGGAACCCAGGGTCTCATGCGCCAGTTGCAGCGCATCCCAGTTCAGCGCCAATACAAAGGGATAGTCCATGGGCGCCGGTTGGGTAGGGGCCTTTGAAGAAATATGCGCTTTGGGCAGTCGCTGGAGTTTCAGCGTAGCCCGCATCCGGCCGTTCACTGGCCCCAACGTCTCCAGTTGGGATTGCGCCTGCAACAACGATCGCGTGCCTTGGGCGTCTATATGTCCACGCATGCGCACCGCCGGCCAGCGCGGACGCAGGTCTTGCAGGGCCACTTCATCGATGTCGGCGCGCGCGCTCCAGCGCGATTCGGTGAGTAGATCATCTATCGTCCCCTGCAGTTGTGCCTTGAGCGGCGCAGTGAGTCGCAAGGCGACTTTAAGGTGCTTTTTGTCACCGTTGAAATCGATTTCTCCGGCGCTGGCGGGATAGGTGGGGTGCCGCAGCAGGCCGCGTAGCCGTAGATCGAATTTTACTGGGTTGCTTAAAACCAGACGCCCGCTGATATCGCCATGGGATAGCTCGGTCTCGATATGTACCGCGTCCACGTACAAGGTATTTCCCAAGGCGGAACCCGTTACCTGGGCGCGATCTATGGTTACCGAGGATGTCTTTCCTGGGGCCGTTTTTTCCGGCCAAATAATTTGCAATCGCTTTATCTGTGCCGCATCGAGCGCGATACGCAATGGTAGGTTCAAGGTTTTGCGCCCGGGAGGTGGGGGATTTGCCGGTAATTCGACGCTAACGTCCTCGACCTGGCCGTCATGGATGTGCAGCGTCGCCGCCAGCAACCAGGCCGGTTGCCAGTCGAGGGTGAGTTTATTCGCGCGCAGTGTGAAGCGCGCGGCGCGGTATTCCAATCCTGTTATTTCCATGGGTCCCGCGAGGCGCCCCTGAAGACTCGTTACGGTCAGCTTGCCCTCGAGCAGCGCCGCCATCCGCGGAAATGCCCATTGCAGCGCCGACTCGCTGTTGAGCAATGCGCCTATGACGATGCCAGACAGGGCGAGAACGATTAATGCGGCATATAGCGCTTTACGCTTCATAGGTCGGGCCCCACCACCAAGTGGATACGCCACGGCCGCTCTTCGTCACTCAAGGCCCAGGCCACGTCCAGCCGCACCGGGCCTATGGGCGATTTCCAGCGCACGCCTAGGCCCGCGCCTTCCTTGAATTTTTCCGGCCGGGTGTTGTAGGCATCGCCCACGTCGTAAAATAGCGCCGCGCTCCATTTTTCCCGCAGGCGGTGTTCGTATTCGACGCTGCCCACCAGCAGGCGCTTACCGCCGATCACTTTGCCAAGGACATCGACCGGGCCCAGGCTGTTATAGTCATAGCCGCGCACGCTCTGGTCGCCGCCGGTATAGAAGCGCTGCGATGCGGGTAGGTTTTCGAAGTCGCGCACGTTGGTCTGGCCGCCGTCCACCCGTGACAACAGGCGTCCATGGGTCATCACCGGCAAGATAAGCTTGGCGTTTGCGCGCGTTTGAAAAAACGATACATCCGAACCAGCGTCAGTACTGGCGCCACGAATAACGAGCTGAATGCGATGGCCACGGCGCGTGATGACACGGTTATCCGCGTGTATGCGCTGCCAATTGGCTTCGGGTATGTAGAGCGTGGATACACCGCTGTCGGTACCGGTGACAAAGCGCTCGTGCCGATAATTCAGCGAATACGCCTGGCGCCATTCGCCGCGCAATTTATTCAAGCCCGCCCCCAGCAGGCGCGTCTGACTATCGCTGGTTTCGGGATGGTCATCGGTCCAGCCGCCGCTAAACACGACTTCATCGGGATTCGGATTGTTTACCGGTATACGATAGCCGGCGGTGATGCTGGTGTTGATCTGCGAGCCACTGAGATCGACGGAGTAGCGATTGCCCGATGGCCCGACCATGCGCCGCTCCCAACCCATCTTGCCGCGCGCACCGGTATCGGTGCCGTAGCCCGCGCCTACGGTATATTTATCCCGGTCGCGCAGAACTAAGGTGACGTCTATGGGAACTGCTAGGTCGTCGATGCTGTCACGCCGCGGCTGCACGTCCACTTTTTTGAAATAGTCACTGTCACTCAAGGCGCTCTGCATCTTCAAAAGATCCGCCGTGTCATAAGGGGCGCCCGGCTGAAACGGTACATAACGTTGCAGCAGGTCTAGATTCAAGCCGCGTTCCTGAATAAAGGCCAAGCTACCGAAGCGATAACGCCGGCCACTGTGGTAATGCAGAAATATCGACGCGCTCTTGTTTTCCACGTCAATCCGGACTTCGTTACGCTGTAATTCCGCGTCGAAATAACCGCGTTGCTCCCCCAGGTTTTGCAGCGTGCGCTTGCTGCGCTCGTATACCGCGTGGTTGAAGATGGCGCCCTTTTTCAACGGCAGATCGGCGACGCGTTTCTGGAATTCCGCGTCCGCGGACGCGTCGCCTTCGATGCGTACGTCCAGCTTATCAATACGCACCGGTTCGCCTGGTGTTATGACATAGGTCGCGATCCAGTGCGTTTCATCTTGTATCAGCGTGGAATCTATGTGCGG
>JANOTM010000398.1:0-7172 GCA_031416355.1 Gammaproteobacteria bacterium | reverse complement strand
TCGTCCCAAGAAAGAGCCGGGCTTCGGTCTGGTGCGTCAGGAAACCGATGGTCGTAGCATGCGCTATACCATCCATTCTTACGCTACCGACAAGCCCGAAGGCGAGCGGTATTAACATGTAGGGTGCGCCCTGCGCACCGTGCAACGACGTGGTGCGTGGGACGCACCCTACATTTGTTGTACACCCGGAGCGAGTGCTCCGGGTGTTTTCCGTATCTTTTATCCCAGCGATGAGGCAACACCATGTCGCCGAACGATTCCATAACCCCGACGGACGACGTCCACGTGGATCTCGACGCCGAATTCAAGGCATCGAATATCCAAGAATTGCTCGATCAGCTCGATCGTGAGCTGATCGGTTTAAAACCCGTCAAGACCCGCATCCGCGAGACTGCAGCGCTGTTGTTGGTCGACCGCGTGCGCCAGAAAATGGGCCTGACCGCCGGCGCACCCAGCCTGCACATGTGTTTCACCGGCAACCCCGGCACCGGCAAGACCACGGTCGCCATGCGCATGGGCGAAATCCTGAAGCGCCTCGGTTACGTGCGCGAGGGCCATTTGGTCACCGTGACGCGCGATGATCTGGTCGGTCAATACATCGGCCACACCGCGCCCAAGACCAAGGAAGTCATCAAAAAGGCCATGGGCGGCGTGCTGTTTATCGACGAGGCCTATTATCTGTATAAGCCCGAGAACGAGCGCGATTACGGCGCCGAGTCGATTGAGATTTTGCTACAAACCATGGAAAACAACCGCGACGACCTGGTCGTCATTCTGGCCGGCTACAAAGACCGCATGGACAAATTTTTTCATAGTAATCCCGGCATGCGCTCGCGCGTTGCGCATCATATCGACTTTCCGGACTATAGCGCGGACGAGTTGCTTACCATCGCCAAGCTCATGCTGGCGGCCCAGAACTATCGCCTCAGTGCCGAGGGGGAGAAGGCGTTTGGCGAGTACATTAAACTGCGCATGAAACTGGAACATTTCGCCAACGCCCGCTCAGTGCGCAATGCTCTGGACCGCGCGCGCCTGCGCCAGGCCAATCGCCTGTTCCTGGGGGCCAAGAAAAATCTTTCCAAGATCGACCTCATGACCCTGGAAGCCGATGACATACTCGCAAGCCGCGTATTTCAAGAGGGCGCCCTTGATCTGGACGGCGACGAAGGCGCGGATCAGTCGTAGTCGCGTTGCTTTTCTCCCTCTTCCTCTGGGAGACGACTGCATGGATGCACGACTCCAGGGATGGAGGAGGTAGAGCAAGGCCGGGAGCGGTTGCCGAGGGTCGGGGTGAGGGAAACGGTGCGAAGATCTGTCTATCCTGTCTTTTAAGGGACGGAGGAGATTTGGCGGAAATGCTAAGGAAGCCCTCACCCCATCCCTCTCCCACTGATGTGGGAGAGGGGGAGGTGGTGGGAATCTATTATATGGCGCGAAGATGAACTTGAATGAACTCCATGTTGCGGTGCGCGACGCGCTATTGCAGGCGCCGGATGGCATGCTCCTGCCGCGCCTCGCCCTCGAAGCCGAGCGCATCGCCGACATGACCGGTTGGGCAATTGGGCCGATCGATCCGCACGGACAGGTCATCGCCGCCTTCGAAACACTCAAACAGCAGGCACGCCTGCGTTTCGAGGAAACGTCGAGCCCGGACCTGGCACAATTGCATGATGCCCTCGCGGAACTGATTAACGCCGTCGCATGCCACGACGACGACCTCGACCCCGCCGGCCTAGGCGCGAAAGAGGGTGATGACTGACCAGGCAAGCGCGGCGGCCGCGTTGCAAATTCGAATCACCGCGCAATCACAGGGGAAGAATAAACGGAGGATAGTCCCATGCCATTGGTAAACATGAAAGACATGCTTGCCCATGCCTATGATCATGGCTATGCCGTGGGCGCGTACGACCTTGTGAGCCTGGATTTTCTTGAGGCCATAATACAGGGCGCGGAGAATTGCCACGCGCCGGTGGTCTTGAGCCTGGCCGAGTCGCATTTCGAGTATTTCGATTTCGAACTGGCGATGGCCGCCACCGTCGCGGCGGCGCGCCGTGCGCGTGTACCGGTCGCAATTCATCTGGATCACGGCATGTCACTCGATTCCGCGGTGCGTGCCATTCGATGCGGCTGCAACGGAGTCATGGTAGACGCCTCGCTGCATAGTTTTGAAGAAAACGTGGCACGCACCCGGGCGGTGGCCGACATGGCGCACGCATGCGGCGTGCCCACCGAGGGCGAGCTTGGCTATGTCGCGGGTGTGGAGGGCGAGGACGCCGAAAAGCACCCGGGCGCAGTCATCTACACCTCGGTTGAAGAAGCCCAGGCTTACGTGCAGCGCACCGGCGTAGATTTCCTGGCGGTATCCATAGGCACTGTCCACGGCCGCATGCGCAGTACGCCTAACCTGGATTTCGAGCGTCTCGCACGCATTAACGGCTCTCTAGGCATCCCGCTGGTGATACACGGTGGTACCGGATTGCGCGACGAACAATATCAAAGTTTAATTGCCCGTGGCGTCGCTAAAATCAATTACTATACCGCCCTTGCGGATGTCGCCGCCGCGCATATTCTGAGAAACTCCGTATGCGATCCGGCTTGCGGATACACTGGCTTGGTGCGTGGTATACGTCTGGTCATCCAGGCCGAGGTTGAGCGTACTATCCATCTCTTCGGCAGCGCCGGCCGCGCCGAGGCGGTGCTGGCGGATGCACGCCCCTGGCGTGAGGTCGAGCACTTGATCATTTATAATGCTCACGGCGGAACGCCTACTGAGATTCAGCAGATCGCGACGCATGGGCGTGAATTGTTGGCGGCAATTCCAGGTGTACGTCGAGTGGACACAGGCCGGGCGCTCAAATCGGACGCCAAGTACCACTACTGCTGGTTGGTGCGCTTTGCCAATGCGGCCGTGATCGACAGTTACCGTGACCATCCCGATCACCGCGCCTTTGCCGACTATGAGTTTCGACCGGTGGCAAGCGATCGCGTCAGTGTCGATTACGAGTTGACCGATCAGGTGACGGATCCAAATTGAAAAAACCGTTTTGCTGGAACAGGTGGGCCTGCCGGTGTGTTGTATATCCCCCTTGCCTGCTAGTATCATTCAGCAGCTATCGCATCAGTGCAGCTACCCCAGAGGAATAATGCAGAAACAACCCGCAGCGCCCACCATACTTGTCGGCATTGTAACCGGCAGCCCCAATGACCTTCCCACGGTAGTCAAGGTGCGCGATACCTTGACCGAGCTTGGCATACCCAGCGAGATCGTCGTTGCTTCCGCCCACCGCACGCCGGACAAGGTGATCACGTATCTCGAACGTGCGCAACGCCAAGGTGTTCAAGTCTTTATCGGTTGCGCCGGCGTCGCTGCGCACCTGGCGGGGGTGATTGCCGGACATACCCGCCTTCCGGTTATCGGGCTGCCCCTGGGTAACGGCCCACTGTCGGGTATGGACAGCCTGCTCTCCACGGTGCAAATGCCACCGGGTGTGCCGGTCGCGACGGTTGCCATCGATGGCGCGCGCAATGCCGCCATGCTGGCGGCGCGCATCCTGGCGCTGAAATATCCCGAGATCGACCAAGCCCTCATCAAGGCCGCTGAACGCGAACGCATGCGCTATGATCAAACCGCTGACGAGGCGCTTGCCAAGCTGACACCCGGTTGAGCTTGCGCCATCAACTCCCAGTCATAAGGGCCTAAGGTGCACAAGCTCCACCGGCCATGACGATGATCACGGAATACTCTGTGGATTGGCCGCGCACCGCACCGCCGCTCGCCAGCGGCATATTGCGCGTGACGCCGGAGGATTTTGTCGTTACCGAGGTGCTGACGATCCCGTTAAGCGGGAGCGGTGAGCATGTCTGGCTCAAGGTACGCAAACGTGGATGGAATACCGATCGGGTGGCGCAGCAGCTGGCGCGCGCCGCGGGTGTGCCGCGGCGCGACGTCAGCTACGCCGGCCTCAAAGACCGGAATGCAGTTACCACCCAGTGGTTCAGCGTGCAGCTGCCGGGGCGCGATGCCCCGGTATGGGCCGAGATATTGCCACCCGAGATCGAGATACTGGAGTCCGTGCGCCACGGGCGCAAGCTTCAGACCGGGGCGCTGGCCGGTAATAGTTTCGATATCGTGCTGCGGGAATGCAGCGGAGATAGGGCTGCACTTGCACGGCGTGCACAAGATATCAGCGCCCGCGGCGTGCCCAATTATTTCGGTGAACAGCGCTTTGGCCATAACGGCGCCAATGTCGAGCGCGCACTGGCCATGTTTGCCGGAAAATTCAATACCCGTGACCGGCATCTGCGCGGCATATACTTATCGGCCGCGCGCGCGTTTCTGTTCAACCAAGTCCTGGCGCAACGGGTGCGACAAGCCACCTGGGACCAGGGCCTGGAAGGCGAGGCGTTTGTGCTCCATGGTAGCCACAGTTTTTTCGCCGCTGCCGGCGTCGATGATACTTTGGTTGCGCGTCTCAAGAGTGGCGACATCCATCCCAGTGGACCCTTGTGGGGACGAGGCGAGCCGCTCACGGGCAGCCTGGTTCGCTTCCTGGAAGACGCCATTGTGGCCCGTGATTCCGCTCTTGCTCAAGGACTGGAGGCCGCCGGCCTGCGTCAGGAACGGCGCGCACTACGCTTATTACCCCAGGAGCTTACGCTCCAGTGGCTGGACGAGTCGGCCTTGCGTATCGCCTTCCAACTTCCCGCTGGATGCTATGCCACCACATTGTTGCGGGAGTTGGTGGATTACCGCACCAGTGGGCCCATGGCCGATGGCGGCTGAAATGCTCGGGCCTGCTAGTTTGTGGTGGGTGAGCGTTTTTTGCGTAACCCACCAACGTTGCGTAGCAACACAAAATATTTTTAATGAATGCCTGGCGGCACCTCTGGTGGGTTACGGCACACACTGCGTGCCTAACCCACCCTCTTGAAAGCGGGTGCGCGGTGGTTCGCGCATCCCGGCGGGAAGTAGGGGTGAGGACCGAGGCTAGCAGCAAGGTCCGATGCATTTTGTTAAGGGCTCTTAGTGTTGATGGTCGGGCGCAGATTCAGTGCGCATCACCGCGGCGGGAATGCTAAGGGTTTTACCACTCTTAAAACGCAAGCGCAGATTGACATTATCTCCGGCATGCAGCGTCCGGCGCGGCCGCATAAGCATGAGGTGAGTGCCACCGGGCGCCAACACCTGTCGTCCATGCGCGGGTATGGTCATGCCAGTAAGATGCGTCATGGAGGCAGTGCCATTTTCTATCTTAGTGACGTGAATCTCGCCGCCGGCGAAATCCGAGCTGGATACCCCAACGAGGGTTTCTGTTTTATCTCCCTGGTTTTCTATGGTCAGATACGCGGCCAATACGCTAGCCCCAGGCGGCGCCTCCCGTACCCAGGCGCTGTGTGCGTGCAGCATAGTATCTGCATATGCTGAGGGCCATAGTACAGCCAAGAGCATGAGGTATAGGATTCTACGCGGCATCAAGAATTTTCCAGACTACGCAGTTGTTGTGCCATGCGTTCAGCGTCCTGGGGAGCAGAAAAAAGTGCATGCAGGCGCGCTTGCGGATCTATCAAGAAAATAGCAGCGCTATGATCCACCGCGTAGCCGCCGCTGCCGCCCGCGCTTGCACCGCGCTGGTAATATACGCCCAGCGATTTAGTCAGCTTCCCAAGTTCGCCATGCCCGCCGCTGACCCCGATAAACTCCGGGTCGAAATAGCCGGTATATTTTTCCAGTATCGCGGGTGTGTCGCGTTCCGGGTCTAGGGAAACAAATACATACTGGGTATTTCTATTGTTTAAACCCATGCGCGCATGCACCTGTTTCAACGTGGCCATGGCCGTGGGGCAAATATCCGGACAGTGGGTGTAACCGAAAAATAGCAGACTCCATTTCCCGCGCAGCCGCGCCGGGTCGAACACCTGCTGGTGCTGATCCCGAAGTTCAAATTTGCCGATCTCCTGGTTTCGGGAAATGAGCGTCATGCCAGTTTTATCCAGCGCTGGTTTAGGCAAGAAAAAAGCGGTAACCATAAACAGCAGGATTACTGCCAACAGTACGCTTAGGGAAAATTGCCGTTGGTTCATTAGTTTAAATTACCGATAGGAGCCGCAATCGCGCAGCCTGACACAGTTCCGCCATGGGTATCAAGCACACGGTTGGAGCGAGCATCGTCGGCACTTATTCCTCCCTGGCCTTACGTTGGGGGCGCAGACAGCATAGCTAGCCGCGGCTGATATCAGACTGGCGTCCGGTGAACAGGGAGGCGTTGCCATTCCATCTGCCAGCGCAGCCTCCCCGGTCTTTGGAGTGTGGGAGCTTGCTCCCGCTTTGTAAAGCGGCGGCAAGCCGCCGCACTCCATAGGCTGGCGTGCACTTCACCACTTCAACAGTGATTTACCCAACCACAATCCGATAAACGCCACGCCGATCATCGGCAGGTAGTGCCACTGCATGACATGCACGATGGAGTCAGTTTGTTCCGAAAGCCTGAGGGATAACGCACCAAGACTGAAGGCCGTCAGCAGGGCGATGCCGCCTGCCAGATAATGGTGCGTACTGGCGTATTTGCGCAGGGCGTAGAACATCCAGGCGGCGGGTAATAATGTATACGCGGCAATGTAGAGCAGGCATTCCACGTTTTTCGCTGGCAGCGGCGCAGGCGGGGAGTCGGCCTGCCAGGACAGGAAGATCAACCCGGCAAACGCTAGCAGCATGAGTATCGGTGTGTAGGCCAACAGACGCTTTTGGTGGATATCGGGGAAGGCCAGTAATGCCGCACTGAGTGAGCCGGTGGCAACGATGCCGACCAGAATGCCGATCTCGGCGAGAAATAGCGGCGCGTGAAGTTTCAGCATTAAATCCGGACGCAGGCCGGAAAAGACCAGCGTCAGCGCCAGATATGCCGCGGACACGGCCATCCATTTAACAAACAGTATGTAGGGATGGGGAGGTTGCCTTACCGGTGCCGTGTCCTGGGCAAGTACTCCAATGAGTTCTTCTGTCTTTGCCATTATTTCACCAAATTCTTTTTCAGTATCTTGTAGGCACGGTGTGCGGCGACCTTCACCGCCGACTCTTTCATGCCGATTTTTTTCGCCACCTCCCTGGCGGTGTAGCCTTCCTGATGCATCAACTGCAGGATGGTCGTTTGTTTCTCCGGCAGCTGTTGGATGGC
>JANOTM010000397.1:0-2275 GCA_031416355.1 Gammaproteobacteria bacterium | reverse complement strand
CGTGGCCATAGACGCGGGGGCGCAGGCGGTACTCGGCCATCATCCGCATATATTACAGGCGGTCGAATACTATAAGGATGGCGTGATCCTCTATAGTCTCGGCAATTTCGTCTTCGGGTCCTACAGCAAGACCGCCGCGCGCAGCGCCGTGGCGCAACTGACGTTCCGCCATGGACGGCTGGCGGAGCTGCGCATGGTGCCGATACTCGTGGACAATTTTGTCGTGCAATTTCAGCCGCGGGTGCTGACCGGCGCCGAGGCCGACGCGGTGGTGACCACTTTGCAGGAATTATCCGCGCTCCAACATACCACCCTCGAGAATCGCGACGGCGTGGCCTATTTGCCGATTTCCGCCGTGACCACGGCACGGGAGTAGTCCGGCAAAAATAATGCGTGGCCAGGCCTTTCTCCCGCACGCCACGCTGTGGTTTAATGCCTGCCCATGATACGTCCCTACGAATTGTTTATCGGGCTGCGTTACACCCGCGCCAAACGCCGCAACCATTTTATCTCTTTCATTTCCATGAGCTCCATGCTGGGCACTGCCCTGGGCGTTATGGCCCTGATCACGGTGCTGTCGGTGATGAACGGCTTTGGCAAGGAACTGCGTACACGCATACTCGGGGTCGCCTCGCACCTTACCATTAGCGGCGAGAACGGACGCCTGCGCGATAGTCACGCCGTGGAGCAGGCGGCCGCCGGCATTCCGGAAGTACTGGGCAGCGCGCCTTACGTGCAAGGCCAGGGTATGTTGACCCGCGGTAAAATCGCCAGCGGTATCGTGGTGCGCGGCATCCTGCCCGAGGCCGAACCGCGGGTGGCGGATATCGGCGACAAAATGATCTCCGGCCACCTCGATCTACTCAAACCCGGGGAATTCGGCATCATCCTGGGACGGGACCTGGCGTGGAAGCTGGATGTAGACCTGGGCGCGCGCCTGGCACTGGTGGTGCCGGAAGGCCAGGTCACGGCGGCGGGCTTGTTGCCGCGCATGAAGCGCTTCACCGTGGTGGGCATATTCGAAATCGGCATGTACGAATACGACAGCGGCCTGGCCCTGATCAATATCGAGGATGCGGCGCTACTGTATCAAATGCCCGGCCAGGTGAGCGGTGTGCGCCTGAAGATCGCCGATGTCTATGCGGCACCGCAGCTGGCCGACCAGCTGGAAGAAAAACTCGGCCCGGGGTATCACGCGCGCGACTGGACACGCGAGCATGCCAATTACTTCCGCGCCCTCAAGATGGAAAAAACCGTGATGTTCATTATTCTGTTACTCATCGTGGCGGTGGCGGCGTTCAATATCGTCTCCACCTTGGTGATGGTGGTGGCCGACAAAGAAGCGGAGATCGCCATCCTGCGCACCTTGGGTGCGACGCCGCGCAGTATCATGGCAATATTCATGGTGCAAGGCACGGTGATCGGCGTGGTCGGCACCCTCCTGGGCGTGATCAGTGGCATCGCCCTGGCGCAGAATGTCGACGTGGTGGTGCCGTTCCTGGAGCGCGTCTTCAGCACCACGTTCCTGGCGAAGGAGGTGTATTACATCAGTGATCTGCCGTCGGACATGCATTGGTCGGATGTCTGGACCATCACCATCGCGTCCCTGCTCATGGGTTTTCTTGCCACGCTTTATCCGGCGTGGCGCGCGGCCCAAATCCAGCCGGCGGAGGCCTTGCGCTACGAATGAGCAAGCAACGGGTTTTGCAATGCCGCGGATTGAGCATGACCTTCGACCAAGGCGGCCTCAGCGTGCCAGTGCTGCGCGACGTCAATCTCACCATCGAGCGCGGAGAACAAGTGGCCATCGTCGGCACCTCCGGCGCCGGCAAGAGCACACTCCTGCACCTGCTCGGCGGCCTGGACGTGCCCACCAGCGGTTCAGTGGAACTCGCCGGCCAGGATTTCAGCCACCTGGATAACGCCGCACGCGGACGCCTGCGCAACGTGGCACTGGGATTCGTGTATCAGTTTCATCATTTGCTGCCGGAATTTACCGCCCTGGAAAACGTCGCCATGCCCTTGCTGATCCGGCGCCTACCGCGCCCTGAAGTGGAAAAGCAAGCACGCGCTATGCTGGAAAAAGTCGGCCTAGGACCCCGCGTGATGCATAAGCCCGGCGAACTATCCGGCGGCGAACGCCAGCGCGTGGCAGTGGCGCGCGCCCTGGTTACTCATCCCGTGTGCGTCTTAGCGGACGAACCCACGGGCAACCTCGACCGCAAAACCGCGGAAGGCGTGTATGCATTAATGCTAGAGCTGCAACGCGCCCAAG
>JANOTM010000396.1:0-2021 GCA_031416355.1 Gammaproteobacteria bacterium | reverse complement strand
ACCGGTTTTTTTTCCGGTCAGCAGCCAGCGCGGCGTGGTAACAAAAGTCGCCCACGGGGGTCCTTGGTCTTCGAGTACCACATTGTCGATCAGGCGCGCGCCCAGCTTAGCTAGCATTTGTTTCATCTTGTGGTGGGCGCTGAGCCACATGTTGCGGCAACCGATCAGGGTGATCACCGGTGTATCCTTAAGCACCCGTGCCGCCGGCGACTTGAGAAAACCGGTAATGGGCAAGGACGGCGACAGAAACCATACCTGATACGCCAGGATCACCAGATCGAAACGGCTGTCCGGATCGAAGGCCACCGGCCGCAACCGCGGCGGATATAAGTGCACCGACTCGGGAAAGGCGTCCAAAAAGGCGAAGAACCCCCACGGAAACGGATAGGGCTGCTGCGGCACCAGTTCCTGCCATACCAGCTCCACGTCCGCCCGGCCCGTCAACGGCGCCATCATGGAGCGCGCGGCGCGCGTGAGCTGGCCGGTCTGGGAATAATATACAATCAGTATGCGTGTCATGTTCAGTATCCGGGCAGACTCTTTGTCCGCGCATGTAATCTTAATATAGTCATTGCATGTGCGCTCCCTGTGAAGCCCCCCTACCCAGGAACCCGGCCGCAGGCCGCACAAACTCACCTTCTCCCGCGTGCGGGAGAAGGTGGCCCGCAGGGCCGGATGAGGGAAGAGACCGCACGGTTCCGGGATATAATTCGCGACCAGGGTGGGTCGTGCGGTCTCTCCCTAAGTATATGCGCCGCTATCAACCAGCCACTTCTCGCGCCTCCACTTCCTGCAATAGTCGCATCAGATTGGCGCGCGGCAATTTTCCCGTGGCATTGCGCGGCAAGCTGTCCACCATGCGCAGCGGACGCGGTAAAAACACCGGATCGATGCGCTGGCGCAAAGCCTGTAGTATTGCCTCCCGTGCTTTTCCCGGCGCTACCACGAATGCCGTTAACCGCGCCTCGCGTCCGGGTTCGCCCTCGGGAAAAAAGAACGTCCCGTCTTTTACCCCCTCGATGGCCAGCAAATGGCGATTGAGATCTCCTAGGGAAATGCGCTTGCCGGCGATCTTGATGAGATCGGTGTTGCGTCCGAACAGTACGAACTCCCGCGGGCTTATGACCTCGACGTTATCGCTGAGAGTCATGGGCGTGGCGAAATAATCCGCATCCACGCAAAAACCATTCGCATCTAGACTGACGCGTATATCATCGAACACGCGCCAGACGCCGCTCGCTACTGGCCGGCGCGAGGCAATCGCCCCGGTCTCGGTGCTGCCGTAGAACTCCAGCACCTGGGTGCGAAAGGCATGTTCCGCCTGGGCCGCCAGCTCGCTGTCCAGGGATGCCGTGGAAGACAGGATGAATTCGATGTCTGGTAAACACGCTGCGTCCAGCACGCACGCGCGTATATGCAGCGGTGTGGTAATGAGCACCCCGGGGCGTGGATGCGACGCTAGGACACGGCGGATGTCATCTGGATAAAACGGGCGCTCGGCGGCAAGCAGGTATCCAAACTGCACCGGCAGCATCACCGAATAAACGAAACCGTACATATGCTGCGGCGGCACCGTGGCCACCATCAAGCCGCCACTACCCGCCACCAGTCCCAAGCGGCGGCCCGCTACGCGGGTTTCATGTATCAGTGCGCCCCAGGTGCGGAGATAACGCTTGGGTTCGCCGCTACTACCGGACGTAAAAGCAAAGGCGACCCGCTGGTGCGCAGGAAACGCGAGCGGTTTGGACTCGGCTCCGGAATCGGAGGTGGCCGGCGTAGAGACGTAAATAAACACGTCCATGACCGCCGGTTCATCCGGCTGATCCGTCAGGCAGTAGATATCGCGATATTCATTCTTCAACTTCTCCAGTACCTGCGGTGCACGGCTGGAGGGAAATAGACTCACCTGCCCGCGTTGCAATGCGGCGGCCAGGCCCACTAGAAAGTGATAACGGTCGTCGCAGTGATTAAGTACGTAGTCCATATCCGGCAGGCGCGGCGCCAAATCCGCCACGTCGCGC
>JANOTM010000395.1:0-2498 GCA_031416355.1 Gammaproteobacteria bacterium | reverse complement strand
CCCACAATAAATTTTGTGGGCCGGATAAGGGCTTAGGCCCCTCGATATCCCATTGATAACCGCCCAAACGCTGCCGCTGGCCGTAGGCTCGTAGCTCAAGGATGCATCGCCTGCGGGCTCCGTTAAATTTATGTTTTATTTATAGCAGGTATGTATCCCCTATGCAGCAGGACCGCTACGTGTATTGCCAACTAAAGAGCAAGAAACGGGTGGAAACTGAAAACCGGCATCGGTATCTTCTACACACCTAGGGCCACCGTTGCGGTGTGCCTGCATCAAGTGAAGGAGAAAACCGTGACAAAATTCGCCGTTGTTGTTTCCCTCTACATCGTATCCCTGCGGGAGAACATATGCCCGCATTAGCCAATAAAGTCGCCATCGTCACCGGGGCAAGTTCCGGTATCGGGTATGCGACGGCAAAATTGTTCGCCCGGGAGGGCGCCAAAGTCGTGGTAGCCGCGCGACGTCAAGCACAACTCGACGCCCTGGTTGCGGAAATTGTCGCATCCGGTGGTAGCGCCATCGCACTCGCCGGCGACGTTAAGGAAGAGGCCTATGCCCAAGCCCTGGTCGAAACGGCGCTGCGCGAATTCGGCGGCCTGGATGTAGCATACAACAACGCCGGCATACTCGGCGAGATGGGTGCCACACCTGATATGTCGCTTGCCGGGTGGGAGAACACCATAGAAACGAATCTGACCAGCGCCTTCCTGGGGGCGAAATATCAGATCCCCGCGATGCTCAACCGCGGCAGCGGCTCCCTGATATTTACGTCGACCTTCGTCGGCCACACCGTCGGCTTCCCGGGCATGGCCGCCTATGCAGCGAGCAAGGCTGGATTGATCGGCCTCACCCAGGCGCTCGCCGTCGAGTTTGGCCCTAAGGGTATCCGAGTGAACGCCCTCCTGCCCGGCGGCACCGACACGCCCATGGGCCGCACCTATGCCGATACCGCGGAAACGCGCGCCTTCGTCGAAGGCCTGCATGCCTTGAAACGCATGGCAACACCGGAAGAGATCGCGCGATCGGTGCTTTACCTTGCGTCCGATGCTTCGAGCTTCACCACCGGTACTGCGCTTCTGGTTGACGGCGGGGTTTCTATTAATAGAACTTAAACATTGCGCTTGTGGCGTGTCATTGCGGAAATTGTAACGGATGCACGCCAGTGTTCTAGTATGATCCGAAGATGAGGCGGCGCTATCTTTACGATAGCGCCGCCTGTTTGGCTTTACATAGTTTGTGTCTTATTGCCAAAGAGGAATCGCGAAACAATCAGTCCTGGGCAGATGCCCGTTATGGCCGCAAAATAAAAGAAAACCGTGGGAACATAAAGCAGCCAATGAACAGTGGAAAATCCTGTTAGCCATAGGCCTAACAAAATTACCGAGGCTGTAAGAAGAAAGAAAAACCGCATGGAACTATCAATCATATATTGACTCATCATCATCTCCTTTGTACAAGGTTGGTAAAATTTACAGTTTCTATACCCATGAAAACTCTGAAGCGCTTTCAACGTTTAAAATCAGCGGCGTTGGAAAGCGCCCCAGTAGCGATGCATTAGCTGTTACGCCCAGCCATGACACCGCCATCGACGTCCCACAATGCGCCGGTCACCCACTGGGCCTCATCTGAAAGCAAGAATGTGATGACATTTGCTACATCTTGAGGCGTACCTATGCGGCCGATCGGGTGGAACGCGTTAAAGCTAGCCAACACCGTATCAAGCTGCTCCTTCGGAATGAAGCTGCCATAAACAGGCGTATTAACGACGGCGGGGGACACTGCATTGACGCGGATCTTGTTCTTACTAAGTTCCATCGCGAGGTGTTGAGTCATGGCGTGCAATCCTGCTTTGGCCATGGAGTAAGCCGACGAGGGCGTCGCCATTATCGCCTGTTGTGCCCACATAGAACCTATGCTGACGATCGCACCACGGTTCATGGGCACCATACGGCGCACAACTGCCTGTGTGGTAAAAAACAGTGCCTTATTGATGTTTAAATAAGCGTCGTAATCAGCCTCGGTGTGATCCACGTACGGCTTGGGTACGAAAATACCGGCCGAATTGACAAGCAGGTCGAAGGGTTTCGATGCATTGTTAATGGCTTCTAGGACCGTTTTTAGGCCGCCTGCTGCGGTAATATCCGCACGCAGGACATTGACGGATTTTTCCCGCCCTGCCTTGGTGGCCGCCAATTTTTCATTGTCGCGCCCCACAACCAGCACTTGCGCACCTTGATCCGCCAACTGATGCGCTACCGCGCGCCCTATGCCGCTCGAGCCGCCTATAATGAGCGCGTTTTTACCTGAAAAGTCGAAATTCATCATATATCCTATACCTATTAGTAGGTAGATTTTTGGGCCAAAAAAAGAGGTCAGCCGTTCCTCGTTAAACCAACAATCAGCAAGGAGGTGGTCTGATCAAACGCCTCGCGGTCGCCGGTGGCACGCGCAATCAGCAAAGCACCTTGCAAAGTAGACAAGAACGCGCGCGCTTG
>JANOTM010000394.1:0-1516 GCA_031416355.1 Gammaproteobacteria bacterium | reverse complement strand
CAGGGCGCGCTATTTCCCGAGCGCACCGACGCCGCCATCGCCGTGCGCCTGGCGCGCGAGAAAGATCAATTCCGCACCGCCCTCGCCCGTATACTGGAAGAAAAAGAACAACGCGACGCCGCCACACCTAAGGAAATGGCGCAACTGGATGGACGTTTCAATTTGAGCCAGGTACCCGACCCAGATCAGCCGGACAACTTCACCTTCGAACTCAATCTCGACGGCCAACCCATGACGCCGCCGGCGGACGTGCGCAGCCTCATGGATTCCATTATCCAGGACCTGGGCGAAATCCCCGATGACTACCTGGTGGCCGCCGGCGACGGCGGCTACCGCAAGGAGAACGAAGAAAAAAATCCCGACGACGTGTGGAACGGCACCTACCACGAAGAAGGCGCACACATTTATCACGAGTGGGATCATCGCCGCCAGCACTACCGCAAGCACTGGTGCGCCCTGCGCGAAATCGACGTGCACCCCGTGGACGACCCGTTCGTGGCGCGCACACGGCAAAAGTATGCACCGCTCATCGCGCAATTGCGCAAATCCTTTGAGGCCCTGCGCGGCGATGACAAACTGCTCAAGCGCCAGAAGAACGGCGACAACATCGACTTCGACGCCCTGGTGGAGGCCTATGCCGACATGCAGCACGGCATGGAAATGAGCGAACGCCTGCTGACCAAGCTACACAAACACGAACGCGACATCGCCGTCATGTTCATGGTGGACATGAGCGGCTCCACCAAAGGCTGGATCAACGACGCCGAGCGCGAATCCCTGGTGCTGCTGTGCGAGGCGCTGGAAGTACTGGGCGACCGCTACGCCATCTACGGCTTCTCCGGCATCACCCGCAAACGCTGCGAACTGTACCGCGTCAAACGCTTCGACGAACCCTACTCCAACCTGGTGCGCGCGCGCATCACCGGCATCAAGCCGCAGGACTATACGCGCATGGGCGTGACCATACGTCACCTGTCCAAACTGCTCAACGAGGTCGAGGCCCGCACCAAACTACTCATCACCCTCTCCGACGGCAAGCCCGACGACTACGACGGCTACCGCGGCGACTACGGCATAGAAGACACCCGCCAAGCCCTGATCGAAGCCAAGCGCGACGGCATCCACCCGTTCTGCATCACCATAGACAGCGAGGCACGCGATTATCTGCCACACATGTATGGCGCGGTGAACTGGACATTGATTGATGATGTAAAGAAGTTGCCGTTGAAGGTGTCGGATATCTATCGGCGGTTGACGACTTAAAACACACATCCTCTCTGGCCCGAATAGCACTTACTTAAACCAAAATGTAGGATGGGTGAGCGTTTTTTGCGTAACCCATCAACGTTGCGTTGCAACACAACACCTTTTTAAGGAAGACCTGGCGGCATCTCTGGTGGGTTACGGCACAAACCGTGGAGTGAAAACCCAGGTCAGAGAGGAATTTCTACCAATATTAGCAATAATTCCTCTCTGACCTGGGTTTCCGAACCACTTGTTCTGGCATGTCGATCAC
>JANOTM010000393.1:0-16548 GCA_031416355.1 Gammaproteobacteria bacterium | reverse complement strand
GTCACTGGAAATAACGACCGAGAAAATGCCGTACGCGCCGTAGGTATGGGCGCCTACGACTTCTTCAACAAGCCCATTAACGCCGAGCTCCTGGGCTTTCTTGTGAACCGAGCCTACCGTATGTACGAGCTGGAAACCGAGAACCGCCGCCTCATACAGAACCAGAAGCCCTCTGCCCTGGCTGGCATTATTGCCTGCAGCGCAAAAATGCTTAAAGTAAATCAAATGGTGGAAAAGATCGCACCTTCCAACGCTGCCATTCTTCTTCTTGGCGAAAGTGGAACCGGCAAGGAATTGTGCGCCCATGCCCTGCACGACCTGAGCCCGCGGGCCGATGAACGTTTTATCGCCATCAATTGCGCCGCCATTCCAGAGAACCTCCTCGAGAGCGAGCTATTTGGCTATGAAAAAGGCGCTTTCACCGGTGCTGGCAAACAAACGCGCGGCAAAATTGAATACGCCGACAAAGGCACCCTGTTCCTGGATGAGGTGGGCGACCTCCCCATGGCGCTACAGGCGAAGCTACTGCGCTTCCTGCAGGAGCGTGTCGTGGAACACGTGGGTGGACGCGAGGAAATTCCCGTGGATGTGCGTATCGTGTGCGCCACTCATCAGGATCTGCAAGCCAAAATTGCAACGGGCGAATTCCGGGAAGATCTCTATTATCGCATTAGCGAGATTACCGTACATATTCCGCCGCTGCGCGAGCGCGAAGGCGATCACTTGTTGCTGGCACGTGCCTTCCTCGACCATTCTTGCAAGGAGCATAGTCGTTCCCTGCGTGGTTTTACCAAGGATGCGCTGACCGCTATCGAATGCCATGCGTGGCCGGGCAACGTGCGCGAGCTGAAAAACAGGGTGAAACGCGCTGTCATTATGACAGATACGAATCAAGTCAGCGCCAAAGATATGGAGCTGGAACATATTTCCGGGGTCGCTGCTGCGTTTAATCTGCGCGAGGCGCGTGAACAAATCGAACGTCACACTATACTGCGTGCTTTAAGTCATGCTGGCGGCAAGGTGAGTCAGGCGGCCGAACTGCTGGGTATCACCCGCCCCACCATTTACGACCTGATTCGCAAATACGATCTTAAAACCTGAGGCTGGTCGGCAGTAAGCATGCGTGCTGCTTACCCGTGAGAAAAATCAGTAAAAATGCCGGGGGCTGAACTTCCGGCCCCCTCAATTAAAGAGAGACTGCGAACAATTTTTAGATGTACAGACAGATATCCGATTCACCCGCAAATTCAAAGAACGTTGCGGCGCCCGCATATTCTAACCCATCGATAAAGTCACTGTGACTAAATCCGAACAGGTCCACCGTCATCTGGCACGCAATAAGCTTCACGTCCGCTTCCCGGCATAGATCGCGTAACTCGGGAATAGTGGCAACGCCGTTGTTCTTGATGGTCTGTTTCATTAGTGCGGTAGCCAGCGTTTCGTAGCCAGGCACCAGTGACTGCACTGCATTGGGGATATTCCAATTAATGCCCTTGAACCATTTGGGCCCAAAAGGCATCTTCATGGGCATGCCAGGATTCCCCAAAGGGCTTACCTTGAGGTCGAGATTCTTCTTCACCAACTGCAAGCCGTAGAAGGTAAAAAAGATCTGTGTCTCATAACCGAGGGCAGCGGCCGTCGAGGCTAGAATAAAGGGCGGATACGCCCAATCCAAAGTGCCCTTGGTCGCAATTATTGCTAACTTTTTGGGTCCGGACATATGCTTCTCCTCAAGAATACTCAATGCTTCTATCAATACTTCTATTCTATATAGACACGATCTTGCCTGGCTTTAGGCCTTTTTCTTGATGACAAAAGTGTACTCGCCATTGGCCTCGCCCGACTCGAGCAAGTCATTACCGGTCTGCTTGGCAAATGCCTGAAAGTCTTTCACCGCACCGGGATCGGTCGCAATTATGCGCAGGGTCTGGCCACCGGTCAGCTCGTTCAACATCTTCTTGGTACGCAGTATGGGTAAGGGGCAATTCAATCCACGTGCATCAAGTTCTTTGTCAGCCATCTTTCCTCCTCAAGTTAAGTAATAAAAAAACTATCTTTCGTATGGCCAATAACACGGCGAACAACTAGGTGTCGCATGCATCGGTTTTCTTTTTACATCAAACTCACATCAAAAAATCGGTTTGCATATGCGCCCGGTTGCCGCGACTACCGAAAACAAGTTCTCAGGTGGTCGATTCGATCGCGCTCGCGGGCTGGCCGTCACGCAGCCACGCCATGATTCCGCCGCGCAGATTGTAGACATCTTCGCGCCCGCGAGAAATCATAAATGCACACGCCTGAGCGGAACGGGCGCCCGTCTGGCAGTAAAAAACCACTGGGCCCTGTTTGACCAGGTCTTGTTCAGCCATCGGGATAAGATGCAGAGGGATATTCTTTGCCCCCGCGATACCGCCACGCGCTACTTCCGCGGGAGTACGCACATCGATTAATGCTACACCCCGTTCCTGCATCATCCCATGAAGTTGCAGGACGTCCAGCTCCTTTATTCCATACATTGTATAGTCCTCGACCAGGAAAGAAAATTACTTGCTAATTAAGTATATTAGTAGATTCAAATCTAATATGGTAGATGCACAGTGTCCTTTGTTAAAGCTCTACGCAAACTATGAATTTTTATTATATATAACAATTAGTTATATCAATGTCGCTTAACGCCTTTTCTTTACATGCTCGATGCCTAACATATACTCTCGCAACAAGATACCCTAACTAAAATGGGAGATTAGTCTTTTTTCGGGCTATGGGGTACGAATAAGCACATGGGATCAAAAAAAATTCTGAGTTATTGAAGGTATTCCCAAACTATTTATTCCATTACTTACCTAGTAAATGGTGCGCCCGGAACCATAGCCAGTACTACCACTCGAAGTAACACCATGATGCCCGCACTTCGCAAAATAATTACTGCTGCTCTTGTCGCATCTCTTTTAGGCCAGAATGCCATTGCCGACACTGGCAACCTTCCAGATTTAGGCGATGAATCCGCTGCCGTGATATCTCCCTTGCAGGAACGTAAACTCGGTGAAGAATTCATGCGCACCGCCAGAAGCCAGCTGGACATCCTCGAGGACCCGGAACTCACCACCTATATTCAAACCCTGGGCCGTAGGCTTAGCACAAAAAAAAGCCCCGCCGCCGGCCAGGAGTTTCACCTTTTTATTGTCAATAATCCCAGCATTAATGCGTTTGCGGTGCCCGGAGGATACATAGGTGTGCATACCGGCTTAATGCTGGCCACCGAAACCGAATCTGAATTGGCCTCGGTCCTGGCGCACGAGTCGGCCCATATCATCCAGCGACATATTCCGCGCATGATTGCCGAATCCCAGCGCACCACCCTACCCGCCATGGCCGCGCTGCTTGCGGCCATACTGCTTGCCGGATCCGGTAGCCAGGGGGGGGAGGCCGCTATCGCCATGACCACAGCGACCTTGGCGCAGAAACAGCTCAATTTTAGCCGCGAATTTGAACAAGAGGCCGACCGCATCGGCATGGGTATACTGACCAGTGCCGGGTACGATGCACGCGCCATGCCGGCGTTCTTCGAACGCATGCAAACCCATACCCGCTTGTATGAAACCAGTCTGCCGGAATTTTTACGTACCCACCCCATTACCACACGGCGTATTGCGGAATCCCGGGATCATGCAGAGCATTATCCCACGGTCAAAAATCCGGATGACGCAGATTTCTATCATATCCAGGCGAAAATCCGCGTCCTCATGGGAGAGCGTGCCGCCGATACCGTCGACAGTTTCAAAAATAGCCTGGCAAGTGGCCAATATCCGCACAAAAATGCAGAACACTATGGTTATGTATGGTCACTGCTGGCTAACAAACAATACCCAGAGGCCCGCCATGACATCCGTGAACTGCTGGCTCAGCGCCCCCGCTATGGCCTTTACTTGATAGCCCAGGCAGAAATCGAAATGGCCGCCGGTAACTATACCGATGCCTTGGCACTGTATGCCGCAGCGACCAAGAAGATCCCGGGCGATTTTGCCCTGGCCCAGCGCTACGCCTCTGCCTTGCTCAAAACCAGCCGCCCTGCCGAGGCCCGAAGTCTATTGAAAAAACTAGTGCGGCAACGCCCCGACGATCCAGGATTACAAAAAATGCTGGCTAATGCCGCCGGCGACAGCGGCGCCTTGCTGGAGGCCCACCAAGCCATGGCGGAGCATTATTATCTCATCGGCAATACCGATGCAGCCATAGGACAATTGCAGATTGCGCGGCGCCATGCGGGTGACCGTTTTTACTTCCTTTCGAGTCTCGATGCCCGCATCAAGGAAATACGCGACGAAGCCGCAATCTATAAAATTAAGTAGTCATAGCTCTGTTTTTATAGCGTCCATAAGGAAACGCTGTAATAGCAAATGCGCATTTTATTCCACTCATTCCACGCTATTTCGAGAAAATTACCACTTGCTATCCCTGGTGCAGGATGGCTATTCTACGCGCAGCTGTATGTGCTGATCCCCGCCTGTTGCAGATGGCGGTGACATGAGTTTGTGCCAACATCATTGTAGGAGGAGTAATGCGAAATACTGCTGGAATTATCGTGAGCGCTGCTAGTACGGTTACCTATACAGTAACTACAGTAATAAGTGCAGCCATATTCCTGGGTGGATTCCTAGCAAGCCCAGTGACTCTTGCCGCTGGCAAGGTGCCCAACAGTGAGATATGCGATAACAAAGCGAACCCACCGCAAGACCCCCTGGTCCAGGGCGGATGTCTTGCGATCGATCAAAAGAAAGGTAACTGCCTGGCATGCCATAGAATCGAAGGTGGCAACATCCCCGGCAATATCGCCCCGCCCCTCGTTGCCATGCAACAACGCTTTCCCGATAAGGCCAAACTGCGCGCCCAAGTCTGGGACGCGACCGTGGTGAACCCCAAGACCTCCATGCCGCCTTTTGGCCGACACAAGCTGATGAGCGAAGAAGAAATCGACAAGGTCGTCGAATTTCTCCTTACACTGTAATCATGTTTAGCAAACTATATTTATCTGAAAAAACTTTCTACGTAAGACCCAGGAGACTCCCGTGACAACTTCAAATCGCAGAACCTTCCTTAAAGGCACCCTAGCCGGCGGCGTACTCACCGTGGCCGCCTCGGCCGGCCTGCTCAAGCCGACACAGGTATTGGCCGCCGCCTGGCCGAAATCCGCCTTCGATGCCAAAACCATGGATGCCACCATCAGCGGTCTGTACGGCAACGCCAGCGTGGCTCCCAACGCGGCCATAACCATTAAGGCCCCGCTGCAGGCAGAAAACGGTGCCGTGGTACCCATTACCGTGTCCACCACCCTGGCTAACGTGGAGTCCATCGCCATATTGGTGGAAAAGAACGCCACCCCGCTGGTCTGCAGCGTGGCGCTCATGAACGGTGCCCAAGGCTATTTCAGCGCCCGCATGAAGATGGGCAAGACCTCAGACGTAAAAGTCATCGTCAAAGCCGGCGGTAAACTGCACTCGGCATCGCAGCAAATTAAGGTCACGGTGGGTGGGTGCGGCGGTTAACCGGAGCTCATGCTCCACGCCCACATCCCCGGAACAGTAACCTGAAATAGTTAATTGAGGAATCAGAAATGGAAATGCCAACCAAACTTAAAATTCGTCCAAAAGACGGCCTGACCGAAATACTCGTGCTTGTCAGCCATCCCATGGAAACTGGACAGCGTGTCGACGCCAAGACCAAGGAGAAGGTGCCCACGCACTTCATCCAAACCCTGTCCATACAGCTAAACGGCAAGGATGTGGCGGTCGCCGACCTAGGCGTCGCCGTTTCCAAAGACCCATTGATCGGCATTTCGGTTGCAGGTGCCAAAAAGGGTGACAAAGTCAATGTAAGCTGGAGCGATAACCTGGGCAATAAAGGCGGGGCAGACGAAACCGTCTGACCGCTGGCTATATTCGATGTGGATGCCGCAGTCTTAAAGGTACGCGGCGGCTGAAATACCCGCTGGAGGAAACGCAATGAAAAAACTGTTTGTGCTACTGGCCGTTCTGGGTCTTACGGGGAGTGTAACCCTCACCGCGCAGGCCGATCCGCAATCCGACCTGAGGGAGTTTCAGGGATACTTCAAGAAAAAGTTTCCTGACGTACCGTTCCAGGATTACGCCAATGGCGTATACGCCCTGGATAAGGACGCACGCAGCGAATGGGAATCACTCATGGAATTTCCGCCGTTCGAAATCGAACTGGATGGTGGAAAGAAGCTATGGGAAAAACCTTTTGCCAATGGCAAGAAGTTCGCTGGCTGCCTGACACGCGCACCGCAAAATTATCCTTATTGGGACAACGGCACAAACGAAGTCCGCACCATCGAAATGGACGTCAATCGCTGCCTGAATAAAAATGGTGAGACCGAATACAAAGATCTGAAAAAGGGTCCCATGGCGGCGGTGGTGGCGTATTTCAAATTCCTGCATCGGGGCCAGTTAGTTAAAGTGGATCTGTCTAACCCCAAGGCAGTCGATGCCTACGAAAAGGGCAAGCAATTCTACTGGGCGCGCCGCGGTCAGCTCAATTTTTCCTGCTCTACTTGCCATGTGGAAAACGCCGGCAAGTTCATCCGTGGCGACAGCTTGAGTGCAGGTCTGGGGCATGGCACCGGCTTCCCGGTCTACCGCGGTAAAGACGGCCACCTGACGACCCTGCACAACCGCTACGCGGGATGCAACAAACAGGTGCGTGCAGCTCCCTATAAGGAGCAGAGCAACGAGTACAAAAATCTCGAGTTGTACGAAACCTATATGGCCACGGGCTTGCCCATTACGGCACCTAGCTACCGTAGATAGTCTAGCCGCTGGCGTTTGCCTCCCAGCCCGGCCTCGCGCCGGGCTGTTTCTTTCAGAGACGAGGAATAAACCCCCAATTCTGTACGTCCTTTTATTAAATCAACCACAGTCCGCCGTAGATCACGCTATAATCCATAACCGTACGGCAGTAACAGGACTTCTTTACCTTCATATAGTGGAGTAACAACCATGAGTCTATCCCGTCGTGAATTCCTCCAAATGCTGGCCATGGCAAGCGCCGCGGGCTTTGGCCTGGGCGGGTGCGATAGCAAAAAGGGCATCACCGCCAATCGTGCCGCGGGAAATCTCTACGACTTGCCGGCGTTCGGCAATGTTTCGTTGCTGCATTTCACCGATTGCCACGCACAGTTGAAGCCTATCTATTTCCGCGAACCGAATATTAACCTCGGCATAGGCCCTTTCGCGGGCAAGCCGCCGCACCTAGTGGGTGAAGCCCTGCTGAAATTCTTTAACGTGGCGCCGGGAAGCATAGAGGCGCACGCCTTTACTTACTTAAATTTCGACGAGGCCGCACGCAAATATGGCAAGGTGGGTGGCTTCGCCCACATGGCCACCTTGATCAAAAACCTGCGCGACCAGCGGCCTAATCGTACTCTGCTCTTGGATGGCGGCGACACCTGGCAGGGTTCGGCCACCGCGCTGTGGACCAAGGGTCAGGACATGGTGGACGCGCAGAAACTGCTCGGCGTCGACATCATGACCGGCCACTGGGAGTTCACCTACGGCGCTGAGCGCGTCAAGGAAATCGTCGACAAGGATCTCAAAGGCCATATCGAGTTCCTTGCACAAAATGTGAATGACGCCACCTGGGGCGAGGCCATCTTTAAACCCTATGTCATGCGCGAGCTCAATGGCGTGCCGGTAGCCATTATTGGCCAGGCCTTCCCCTACACCCCCATCGCCAATCCGCGTTATATGTTCCCGGATTGGAGCTTCGGCATTAACGATGACAACATGCAGAAGATGGTCGACAAAGCCCGTGCCGAGGGCGCCAAGGTGGTTATTCTGTTGTCGCACAACGGCATGGATGTGGATCTGAAAATGGCAACTCGCGTCAAAGGCATAGACGCCATACTCGGCGGCCATACCCATGATGCGGTGCCGGCACCCTCCATTGTTGAAAACGCCGGCGGCAAGACCTTGGTCATCAATTCCGGTTCCAACGGGAAATTCCTGTCGGTGCTGGATCTGGATGTGCGCGGCGGTAAGGTGCGCGATTTCCGTTACAAGCTGCTACCGGTGTTCTCTAACCTGATCGAAGCCGATGCCAAAATGGCGGCGTATATTGAGAAGGTACGTGCGCCCTACAAGGCTAAATTGGAGGAAAAACTCGCGGTCACTGAAAGCACCCTGTACCGCCGCGGCAACTTCAACGGTACCTTCGATCAACTCATCGTCGACGCACTGCTCGAAACCCATAAGGCCGACGTGGCTTTCTCACCCGGTTTCCGTTGGGGCACGTCGCTGCTGCCGGGAGATACCATCACCATGGAACACGTAATGGATCAAACCGCCATCACCTATGCCACCGCCACCCTCAACGAGCGCAGCGGTGAGCAGATTAAAACCATATTAGAAGATATTGCCGATAACCTGTTCAACAAGGATCCGTATTACCAACAGGGCGGGGACATGGTGCGTGTCGGCGGACTCACGTATTCCATCGATCCCACCCAGGACATAGGCAAGCGTATCACCGACATGGAAGTGAACGGCATGGCGGTAAAGCCGAATAAGACCTATCTGGTCGCCGGCTGGGCCAGTATGGAACCCCAGACCGAGGGCAAACCGGTATGGGACATCGTGGCAGACTACTTACGCCACAAAAAGACCGTGAAAATCACCGCACCCAATTTGCCTAAGATCAAGGGCGTCAGCAATAATCCCGGGCTTGGGACGTAAGTCCGTGCCCAGGGTTTGCGCTAATTGAGCGGGGAACCAGTATCTACCCCGCCTGAAGCGCAGCGATGCGCTCCTCCAGCGGGGGGTGGGACATAAACAGACGTCGCAAACCGTGGCCCACGTGGCCCGATACACCGAAGGCCGCCATCTGTTCCGGCAAGTGCGGCTGATCCACACCTTTCTTTAAGCGCTCCAGGGCCGCAATCATGCCGGACTTGCCGGCCAGTTTGGCGCCGCCGGCGTCGGCGCGGAACTCGCGTCGGCGACTGAAGGCCATGACGATCATGCTAGCCAGTATGCCCAGCACCAGCTGGGCCACGATGCTGGTAATGTAAAAAGCCGGCCCATAGCCGCGCTCGGTCTTGAAGACCATTTTGTCCACCAAGTGCCCGACCACCCGCGATAGAACGATGACGAAGGTGTTCACCACGCCTTGGATCAAGGTCAGGGTAATCATATCGCCGTTGGCCACGTGGCTGATCTCGTGACCGACCACCGCTTCCACTTCTTCACGCTGCATAGTGCGTAACAGGCCGGTGCTGACCGCCACCAGGGCGTTGTTGCGGTTCATGCCAGTGGCAAAGGCATTCATGTCGGGGGAATCGAAAATCGCCACCTCCGGCATACCGATACCGGCGCGCTGCGCATGCAGTTTGACGGTATTCATCAGCCAGCGCTCGGTGTCGTTGGCCGGCTGTTCGATGACGCGGGCACCGGTCATGCGCTTGGCCGACCATTTAGAGATGGCCAAGGAAATAAAGGCGCCGCCCATGCCCATGATCGCCGCCATCACCAGCAAGAAACTCATATTCATGCCGCCGTCGGCATTTAGGGCCTGGCCCAGACCCGGGAAAAACAGGCTGAGCACCCACATGGACGCACTTAGCACCACCAATATGGCAATGTTGGTCGCTAGAAAAAGAAAAATTCGTTTCATATGTGCCCCGTTGTGTTGGTTGATATGTTACAAAATTGTTACCGACTACACGATGCGTCTGTATCGACCCGCATCCAAATTTAGCGCAACGTACCGTTAGATTGGGGCAAACCCAGCAAGTTCAAGCGCGCAATATACCTTCTATATGTGTAGGGCCCTTATCTGCACCCCGCGGGCTTCGTAGAACTGTCATCTAAAAATCACAAAACCGTAACCTCATGCTGCCAGAGTTTGCCGCGGACACAGGACAGGTAAAACAGGGATTTAACTAAACCGGTATCCAGGCGAACAGCGACCATGGGACGAAGCACCTTACCCAATCAGGCCGTATCTCCACACAAGGCGCGCACCTCGCGTGCCGACACGAGCGCGCTTTCCATACCCGCGGTACTCGAGGAAATGGGCGCGCGTTTTAGCCGGGGGGCGCTGCACATCGATACCCTGCCCTTCGGCATCGGTGATGTCACCGCTGGGGTGGAGAACGAACTTCAAACCGTGGTCATGGGCACACGGGAATCGGCCGACCTACCCCAGGCGATAGAGCATTCGGCATTTTTTGCCGCCGCCACTCAGCATGCGGCTGACCACCCCTTGGACCCGAAAGGGCAAGAACTGATGCGCTATCTCACACACAACCCCGACGGGGTGTGGGAAAACAGCTGGGTGCGCCTGCCCTACCACACGCTCAACACCAAGGCGCGACTATGCCTGCATACCGACCTGCTGGCCGATAAAGGATCGCCGCAGCTAGGTCTGCGCACCGACGCCGGCAAATACCTGGTTAAGAAAAACGCCGACACCACCGTGCGCATCCCGGTCAGCTATTTACACAAGCTTGCCCTGGCCGACGTACTGGGCGCCGATGCCGACCTGCCGCCGGCCTTGGCCAATTTTGGCGCTGAACTGCTGAGCCATTTCACCAACGACAACACCGCGCCCGAACAATTGTCGTCCTACATCATTCCATTAAAACGCGAGCGCGGCATGGGTCGCGCCGTGGCGAAAGAAACCGCCCAGCGCTTTCTGCTCACGCACTTGCTCACGGCCTATGCCAACCGCAAGTTTCTATTGCAACAATCCGGCCAGTATTGCCTGGCCTATTTCGCGCCGCACACACCGGTGCGCCAGAAACGTCTGAGCCGGGTCATTCCCGCCGGGCTCTACCGGGAACTCTTTATGAATCCGTGCCTCTCTGGCTGGCCGCAGGGGGAAAAGAAATCCCAATATATGCATCTGTGCCACGACACCCTCACCCGCAGCCGCGAGTCCGCGCGCCAGCGTCTGCGCGACACCGGTATCAGCGCGCGCCCAGGCGGTCTGCCGGCGGCGGACACCAGCCTAACCAACAATGGCACCCATTTGAGTCTCGGCAGCATCACACTCTCGGCCTATTTCGGGAACGCGGCGGCAGGCCCTGCCCAGGAAAAACGCCTAGGCGACCTGGCCATCAAGATCACCGAATATTTCTTGCCCCTGTTCGTGGGCAACTACAGCGCCGCCCCTTACCGCGTGGACGTAGGAGAATTTCAGGCGGAGAACATCCTCGGCTTCCTGCCGCACCAGTTAAACGATACCCACCTGCGGCAGCAGTGGCGGCTATGGCGCAAAAAAGCGCGCCGTACCGCCTGCGGCCCGGCCTGGTGGAACAAGGCCATGGGGCGGGTGTTGGGTCTGAAGGGCGACTACGTGCAGGACATGCGCCTGCTCGACTATTTCGTGGCCCTGCCGGGTAACCTGGACTATCCGTTGCTCGATGGCCAGCTGGGCAATGGGGAGCGCGCCATACACGAACTGGATAAGCAAGGTATTTACAACCGCAACATGACCTTATACCTGCCCTATCGCCTGCGCGAAGTGGCGCGCATGGGTTTTTCCGGATTCGAAGGCCGCCACTACAGCGTTTTTGAATCGCTCACCCAGGACCTCGGGCACGCCACGGAACTGCAATTGCTGATCACGTCCCTGGCCTATCGGTACATGGCCACGGCTGGCTGCACCGCGGCCCACATCCCCGATGATCGTCACACCGAGAGCGAGCGCCGTCAGTTTTTCTTTGCCAGTGCCGCCGGGATTCCCGCGTGCTATGTGCGCCGTGCCACCACGGCGCCGTTTCTGGCGCGCATCCTGAAACATATCCCACAGGCGCGCTCTAGTAACCGCTACCCCGGGTACCTAAAGGTGCCGGTGGGCGCCTACCAACGCGCCTTGGTACGCATGCTGCGCGTGGATGCAGCGGATCTCATAGAGATGCACGGCCTCACGGAGATGATGCAAGACCTGGAACGCCGTCTGGATAGACCGGATGAATATAGCGCCGCCGGAAAAATTCAAAAGGATGTGCTTGCCGATCTCGCCGTGGCCGGACCCATGGATGTGTGCGGTACGGAATTCAACCGGGCAACCGAAGACTATTACCGCACTACGCTGCGCGTTCGACACCTGGGTGAGGCCCTGGCATTTCTGCAAGAGGACGCGGCCGCCATGGATAACGGCCACGGGGCCTACGCCGGCGAACTGCGCTCCACCCTGGCCTCGGTACTTAAAGGAAACGAGGCCGGCGCCTATGCGCGTACCGTCGGCGCTGCCCTGGTCCAAGACACCTTGGATCTGGATGACATTACACGCCTCATCCATGTACAGCTGGCGGCGATACACCACGATGCCCTGGTTGCCAGGGCGGCTTAGCGAGGAACCGAACATGGCCACCACTCCGCATCAATATATAGAGCGTGAAACCGGCGCTGTTCACACCGAAAGCCTTTACATGGACAGGGTGGTGCGGTTCTTTTACAGCGATATACGCGAACAATTAGCGGTCATGCAACGCCTGCTCACCGGTCCGCGCTCTTCACGAATTTTGGGTTATCTCAATTATGATACCCACTGGGGATCGCATGCATGCAAGAATTTTATCGCAAAAAATAATCTGACCACGGCCGAATGCTTGGACGACCCGAATACTTTCAACACCGTAAGAAAATTCTTCGAGCGCAAAATAAAATACTGGGATTGCCGTCCCCTGCCCACGCAAACCGACGCCGTCGTATCGCCGGCGGACGCGCGCCTGGTGGTGGGCTCGCTCAGCGAGAGCTCGCGGCTATTTCTAAAAGGAAAATTCTTCAGCTACGAGGAACTCGTGGCGCACGACAAGCCACAGTGGCTGAATACCTTCCGCGACGGGGATTTCGCCATTTTCCGGTTGACGCCGGAAAAGTATCACTACAACCATACCCCCGTGGCCGGCAGGGTCGAGGACTACTATGAAATCTCCGGCCGCTACCACTCCTGTAACCCATCCGCGGTAACGCGTATTGGCACTCCGTATTCTAAGAACAAACGCGTCGTAACCATCATTAACACCGATGTCCCGGGCGGTACCGGCGTCGGCCGCGTGGCCATGATCGAGGTGGTCGCCCTGATGATAGGGGAAATCCTCCAGTGTTACAGCCGTAGCCGCTATTTCAATCCACTGCCTATGTTCCCGGGCTTATTGCTGCGTCGTGGCCGACCCAAGAGTCTGTTCCGCCCGGGCAGCTCCACTACCCTGCTGCTGTTCGAGAAAAACCGCGTCCAGTTCGCCGAGGACCTGCTGCAAAATCAGGTGCACCCCACGGCGGAGAGCCGCTTCTCCGCGCCGTTCGGCCGTACCCTGGTGGAGACCGATGTGAAAGTACGCTCCCTCATCGCACGCGCCAAGCCGCCAGCCGCCAGTGACCAAGCGTCACTCGACCTTTTTCAACCGCACGAGATATCGCAACCATGATAAATCTGCTCTTTGTCGCGACCCTTGGTGTTACGTTCTTTTTTATACTGCGCTGGGCCTTCCGCACCCTGCCCGGCGAGAAATGGCAGATATTGGCGGCCATCCCCTCGCATAAGTCCGCGTCCGGCCAGTGGCATGGCACCAATATTACCAGCTACGGCTTGATCGTCGCCTTATCGTATCTACTGTCGGCACTGCTCACGTTAATTCTCTTAGGCGCGGTGGCGGTCTCGATACTTCAGGCGACGATACTGTTATTGCTGATGCTGATCGTGGTATTGCCGGCCTCGCGGCTGGTGGCCCTGGCGGTGGAAAAAAAGGCCGCGACGTTCACGGTTGGCGGTGCCTCGTTCGTTGGCATCATCATGGCGCCGTGGATCGCCCACTTTGCCAACGTGGTGGGGCATAGCCAAGGGTTCAGCATACCCATCATCCCGACGTTGGCGGTGTTCGCCATCGCCTATGCCTTCGGCGAAGGTTTCGGCCGCCTCGGTTGCGTCACCTTCGGTTGCTGTTACGGTAAGCCCTTGGACCAGTGCGGGCCCAACATACAGAAACTCTTTCGCACCAAGCACTTTGTATTTGTCGGGCATACTAAAAAAATCGCCTACGCCGACAATCTCCAAGGCACGAAGGTGGTACCCATACAAGCGGTCACGTCGGTATTGTATGTAGTCACCGGTCTGCTCGGTGTTGGGTTGTTTCTCAATGCCTACTACTCGCCTGCTTTGATCTTGACGCTGGGCGTCACGCAATTGTGGCGCACCTATTCCGAGACCTTGCGCGCCGATTACCGCGGCAGCGGCAAAATATCCGCGTACCAGATCATGGCCCTGTTATCGGTGGTTTATACCCTGGGCGCCATTACCTGGTTTCCTCCCCAAGTCCCGATTATGCCGGATCTGGTGAGCGGCTTGTCCTCCCTGTGGAATCCGGGCGCCATACTCTTTCTACAGGTGTTGTGGATAGGGACCTTTGTATACTACGGCCGCAGCCTGGTGACCCGGTCACAGTTGTCGTTTCACGTGTGCGAGGAGCATATATAAGACAGCCTATGCGCTGTGCACCCCAGCCTCGCGGTTTTAGCCTCGATCATAGTCCCGACTCGGGGATTACATAGATAGTCGCAAGGGACGGCTCTACAGGGGCGTCCACGGCAGTCGTAAAATCAGCGTTTCATTCATGACCCTCATGACTATAACTCTTTGTAATTAATAATATAATTTACAGTATCGGCCAAAGCCAGGCACCCTGGGCAGGCTGTCGTGCGCTCACAAGTGAGCCCCAAGGAAGGCAGGCACGGGGTGCATTTTCGGGTATAGTTGGCGCCGGATTAAAAAACGATCTGACTTGCGTGCGGAAAACAGCAATCCTGCCCAGGCATCACTGTGCAGGCGTGCACCACGCCGTTGGGGACCAAGAATCGAACACTATAGAAAGTCGGGGCGGATAGTGCGCACCTGGCGCAGACCGAAGCTAAACGATTTCCATTAAAATTTTGCCCAAGGAAAAACAGCATGTCCAAGAAACATCCCGTCGTTGCAGTCACCGGTTCTTCCGGCGCCGGCACCACTACCGTCAAGCACGCTTTCGGTGACATCTTTCGCCGCGCCAACATCAAGGCTGCCGTGGTCGAAGGCGACAGCTTTCACCGCTACAACCGCGCGGAAATGAAAGAGGCCATCAAAGAATTCGTCGCCAAAGGCAAAAACCTCAGCCACTTCGGCCCCGACGCCAACCTGTTCGATAAATTGGAAGATCTGTTCCGCTCCTACGGCGAGACCGGCTCCGGTCAGACCCGGTTATACCTGCACGACGAAAGCGAGGCCGCACCTTATAAACAGCAGCCAGGCACGTTCACCCCGTGGACGCCGATCCCCGCGGGTTCGGATTTATTGTTTTATGAAGGTCTGCACGGCGGTGCAACCCACGGCACGGTGGATGTCGCCAAATGGGTGGACCTGCTGGTGGGCGTGGTGCCCATCGTCAACCTCGAGTGGATACAAAAAATCCACCGCGATACCGCGCAGCGCGGTTATACCGCCGAAGCGGTCACCGATACCATCTTGCGCCGCATGCACGACTACGTACACTACATCACACCGCAGTTCTCGCGCACCCACATCAACTTCCAGCGCGTGCCCCTGGTGGACACCTCCAACCCGTTCATCGCGCGCGACATCCCAACACCGGACGAGAGCCTCATCGTCATCCGCTTCCGCGATGCGAAACAGCACAACTTTCCCAACCTGCTGCGCATGATCAACAACTCCTTCATGTCGCGCACCAATACCATCGTCGTACCGGGCTCGAAGATGGGCTTTGCCATGGAGATTATTCTCACTCCCATTATCGAAGACATGGTGGAAAGGAAAAACAAAGGAAAATAAACCGGGGGAAAGCGCACGGCAGGTGGCCCGTGGAATCGAAACACCCCGCCTGAACACTCACCGCATGGCGCGCAGTTCCGCCTCCAACAGAGCGTAGACTGTTTCTATTCCTCCGTCATTCCCGCGCAAGCGGGAATCTAGAGGTCTTGGCACCATGACCAAGCAACCCGCCGTATACATACTCGCAAGCAAACGGAACGGTACGCTTTATATCGGCGTAACCTCGGACCTGGTTAAACGTGTCTGGGAACACAAGCAGGATGTGGTCGCGGGCTTTACTCGGACATACCATGGGCATAACCTCGTTTATTTTGAGCAGCATGAGGACATGCATCAAGCCATTCAGCGGGAAAACCAAATTAAAAAGTGGAGACGCGCATGGAAAATCGAATTAATCGAAAAGACCAACTCAACATGGGAGTATTTATTGCCAGGTATTTGTTGACGTTCTGGATTCCCGCTTTCGCGGGAATGACGAATTATCGGGGACACTGGCAGTCCCATTTTTAAGCCAGGATGTGATAAAGGCCAATACCCGATCAGACCAGCCAGTAATACCACAAAGGCAGCGTCAACACCGACAGCGCCGTGGACACGGTCACCGCCTCGGCATACAGAGGCGCGTCCAAGCGGTAGCGCTCGCAGATGACTATGCCTAACAACATGCACGGCATGGCCGCCTCTAGTACCACGGCGGTGAGTATATCGCCG
>JANOTM010000392.1:0-4533 GCA_031416355.1 Gammaproteobacteria bacterium | reverse complement strand
AACGAATCCAGGGATGGATGAGGTAGAGCGGCGTCGGAAACCGCAGCCGAGGAGGACGAGCCACGCATGGAGCAGTCGACGAGGGCCGGAGCTAGCAGCAAGGTCCAATTATTTTGTTAGGGGCTCCAAGAGCTATATTTATCGAGTGATGCCATGAGTAACGACAACGACAACAAGGGTGCAGCTCCCAGCGAACCCGTACAGGACGAAGAAAAACTGGTATCCGAGCGGCGCGAAAAACTCGCCGCCCTGCGCGCGCGCGGCCAGGCCTTCCCCAATGATTTCCGCCGGGACGCGCTAGCAGAAGCATTGCACACCGATCATGGCGATCAGGACAACGCCCAACTCGAGGCGCAACCGCGGCGTGTGCGCGTCGCTGGCCGCATGCTCATGCGGCGCATTATGGGCAAGGCGAGCTTCGTGCACCTTCAGGACATGTCGGGCAAGATCCAGCTGTACATCCAGCGCGAGACCCTGGGTGAATCGGCCTACGACGATTTCAAGCATTGGGACATCGGCGATATCCTCGGGGCCGAAGGCGTGCTATTCAAAACCAAGACCGGCGAACTCTCGATTAAAGTAGATGCGCTGCGGCTGCTGACCAAATCCCTGCGGCCCTTGCCGGAGAAATTTCACGGCTTGACCGATCAAGAAACGAAATATCGCCAACGTTATCTCGATTTAATCATGAACGACGTGGCGCGCAAGACCTTTCGCGCGCGTTCCCAAGTGGTGGATTACCTGCGTCGCTTTTTGTGCGAGCGCGGTTTTCTGGAAGTGGAAACACCCATGATGCAGGCCATCCCCGGCGGCGCCACGGCGCGGCCATTCGTCACCCACCACCATGCCTTGGACATGCAATTGTTTCTGCGCGTCGCGCCCGAGCTGTATCTCAAGCGCCTGGTGGTGGGGGGATTTGAAAAGGTATTCGAGATCAACCGCAATTTCCGCAATGAAGGCCTGTCCACGCGGCACAATCCGGAATTCACCATGCTTGAATTCTACCAGGCCTATGCCGACTACCATGACCTCATGAATCTCACCGAGGAGATGCTGCGCGGTCTGACCCAGGAGGTACTCGGCAGCATGCAGGTTTCCTATCAGGGAGTCAGCTATGATTTCGGCAAGCCATTCACGCGCTTGACGGTCAAGGAAGCCATACTGCACTTCAATCCGGAACTCACGCCCGCCGATATCGACACCTTGGCGGCGGCGCGGCGGGTGGCCACCGGATTGCGTATTCCGCTCAAAGACAGTTACGGGCTGGGCAAGGTACACATCGAGATCTTCGAAAAAACCGTGGAGTCCCAGCTCAAGGACCCTACCTTTATTACTGCCTATCCCACCGAGGTGTCACCCCTGGCGCGCTGCAACGATAGCGATCCTTCGGTTACCGACCGTTTCGAATTTTTTGTCGGCGGACGCGAGATCGCCAATGGTTTTTCCGAGTTGAACGATGCGCACGATCAGGCCGAACGTTTTCGTAAGCAGGCGCAGGAAAAAGACGCGGGCGATGAAGAGGCCATGCATTTCGATGCCGACTATATACGCGCCCTGGAGCACGGCATGCCGCCCACGGCGGGCGAGGGCATAGGCATAGACCGCCTGGTAATGCTTCTCACGGATGCGGCCAGCATACGCGATGTGATTTTATTTCCGCATATGCGGCCGGAGACGGGTAGCGTCTGAGCGGGCTCGCGGCAATCTCAATACGGTCGGTTAGGGAGGTGCTACCCATTCAACCCCGCTCTCCCGGTGGCATAATCGTCCCATGATTACATTACCCCCACCTGTCATATGTCTTATGGGACCCACCGCCGCCGGCAAGACTGCCTTGGCCTTGGCACTGCGCGCGTGCCTGCCCGTGGATATCATCAGCGTGGACTCTTCACAGGTATACCGCGGCATGGATATAGGCACCGCCAAACCCAGCGCCGCGGAACAGGCGTGTGCGCCCCATCGCCTCATCGATATCCGCGATCCATCGGTGCCCTATTCAGTGGCGGAATTTTGCCACGACGCACTGCGGGAAATCCGGGCTATCCATGCGGCCGGTCGTATTCCCTTGCTCGTCGGAGGGACGATGTTTTATTTTCGTGCCCTGGAGCGGGGTTTGTCCGATCTGCCGTCGGCGGATCCGGTTATCCGCCATCGCCTTACCCACGAGGCGCACCAAACGGGATGGCCGGCGCTGCATAAGCGGTTGGCAGAACGGGATCCCGTGAGTGCCGCACGCATCAAGCCCAATGATGCCCAACGCATACAACGCGCCTTGGAAATCATTGAAATTACTGGACACCCCGCCTCCAGTTTTGTTGTCCCGCGCGCGCAAAATTCGTCGTTACGGTTTATCAAACTCGCCATCTGCCCGCTGGAACGCCGCTTACTGCATGGGCAAATAGCCACGCGTTTCCATAATATGCTCGTCCAAGGCCTGCTGGCAGAAGTAGAGGGGCTGCACCGGCGGCCGGACCTGGCCCCGGAACTTCCGTCCATGCGTACTGTCGGTTATCGACAAGTGCTGGCTTATTTTAGTGGCGCCCTTAGCTACCCAGACATGATTGAAAAGGGTATCATTGCCACGCGGCAACTGGCCAAACGGCAATTGACTTGGCTACGTGCCGACAGGGAGTTACATTGGCTGGATGCCCATGATCCCGCTTTGGTGCAGTCGGCACTTGAATATTTGACCACCCGCGTCCATTGGTAAGGTTATATTTCCATTCATCGTCCCGGGCCTATTTCGGGTTTACACTTTGTGCAAGGTGTCGATGTCGTCACCGAACATAAGAACAGGAGAACTGTCATGAGTCAGCAGAAGGGGCAGGCGCTACAAGACCCTTATTTAAACGTATTGCGCAAAGAACGTGTGCCGGTGTCGATATTTCTCGTCAACGGAATCAAGCTTCAAGGACAGATCGAATCCTTTGATCAATTCGTGGTATTGCTCAAAAATTCCGTTAGTCAGATGATCTATAAACACGCCATTTCCACGGTGGTGCCCAGCCGGCCGGTAAAGTTTACCCTTGATTACGACGACGAAAAGGCTGTCGGAAACGAATAACACCGGTCCCCGTAACGGGATGCGCGAACGCGCGATCCTGGTATATGTACGCTTTCCCCAGCTGGAAGGGGAAAGCGAGCTGGAAGAATTGCGCCTGCTGGCGGAATCCGCAGGCGCCGATGTCCGCGGCAGTGTGCGTGGAAACCGCCAAAAACCCGACGCCGCCACCTTTATCGGTAAGGGCAAAGCCGAGGAAGTGCACACCGCAGTCCTGGAGGCGCAGGCAGATCTGGTGCTAGTAAACCACGACCTGTCACCGGCGCAGGAACGCAACCTGGAAAAAGTGGTCGGTTGCCGGGTACTTGACCGTACCGGCCTCATCTTGGATATCTTTGCGCAGCGCGCCCGTAGCCACGAAGGTAAAATGCAGGTAGAGCTGGCCCAGCTAGAGCATCTGGCCACACGCCTGGTGCGCGGCTGGACCCACTTGGAACGCCAAAAGGGTGGTATCGGTCTGCGGGGTCCGGGCGAAACCCAGCTCGAAACCGACCGGCGCTTGCTGCGCGATCGCGTGAAAAATCTTAATCGTCGTTTGGAAAAAGTGCGTTCCCAGCGCCTCAGCCGGCGCAAGGCACGCAGCAAGATTCCCCTGCCCACCCTCTCACTGGTGGGATATACCAACGCCGGCAAATCGTCGTTGTTCAACCGCTTGACCGGGGCCGAGGTCTACACCGCCGACCAGTTATTCGCCACCCTCGATCCGACCATGCGCCGGATCGGTCTTAGCGGAAACGCCCACGTGATTTTAGCCGATACCGTAGGTTTTATTCGGCATTTGCCACACAAACTGGTGGAGGCATTCAAGTCCACCCTGGAAGAGGTCGCCGAGGCCGATCTGCTGCTGCATGTGGTGGACAGCGCCCATGCCGAGCGTCATGAGCAAATCCAAGAAGTTAATAGAGTGCTGGCAGACATCCAGGCGGACACGATCCCGCAGATCACCATTTTCAACAAAATCGACGCCACCGGTGAGCCAGCACGCGTGGAACGCGACGCGTCTGGGGCCATTTATAAAGTCTGGCTGTCGGCGCAAACCGGCGCCGGCGTGGATCTCCTGCAACTGGCCCTGGCGGAACACTATCGTCGGCACCGTCTACACCGGCGTTTACGCCTGCCGCCCAGCGCCGGCCGCCTACGCGCGCGCATACACGAACGCACCCACGTGCTGCGAGAAGTAGACCAAGAGGCCGGTGGCTGGCTTATGGAAATCGAACTCGATCAAAGCGATCTGAATTGGCTGCTACAGCAGGAAGGTATCGATCCGGCGGAACTGGCGGCCGATTCCATGGGAACTTAACCGATACACCCGTGGCCTTTGTAAGTACTGGTCATTTCTGCCCAACAACAATGGCGAAGGCACACCACCCAGCCCTCATCTCGGCAACTGCTCCTGCGTGGCTCGTCCTCCCGCCATCTCGGCGCCTGTTCCCGACAGCGCTCTACCTCGCCCATCCATGGGCTCGCCTGGC
>JANOTM010000391.1:0-1681 GCA_031416355.1 Gammaproteobacteria bacterium | reverse complement strand
GCGATACCGGCGACGGCCGTGCCGTGACCGTTACCCTCGGTTATATCTGAGGGATTTTCCGTGGGATCGGTGCCGCCCGTCACATAGTTATAACTCAAGGCGTTCGGCGCCATATTCGCCGCTAAATCTTCATGGCCGATTTCCAGCCCGTCATCCACGATGGCGATGCGTACGCCGGTGCCTTTGTGAGTCGTCCACGCGGGCTCCGCATTCACGTCTTGACCGGCTGTGCCGCCCACTTGACCGGTGTTTTTAAGATGCCACTGATCTGCAAAAAGCGGGTCTGTGCCGGCGGCAACGGCGACAGGTGTTGCGGAGACTTGCGCCGATTCCGCGCTCTCGCCCCCGGCGCTCACGGCGGTGGCTACATAATAGTACGGTGTGCCATTCGCAAGCCCGGTGTGCGCCTGAGGGTTGTTGGCGGCAGCGATTTTCGTGCCGTTGGTTTTGTTTACCCCGATGGTAGTGGACCAATAAATATTGTAATAAGCCGCGCCTTGTACGACCGACCAGCCTATGAGGTTATTACTATCGCGCGCCGTGGCCGATATCCCGGTGGGTGCGATGGGTATGGGTGCCGAGATTAAGGTAGGCTCCCCGCTGTTCCCGCATGCGGAAATGATTAGAGGCAGAGAAAAGATACAAGAGAAAAGAGAAAAGTAAAACCAGAGGGAATTTCCCTTTCCCCTTTTCTCTTTTCTCTTGTATCTTTTCTCTGCTTTTCTATCTGTCTTTCTAAAAAATAACATTTAAAACCTCACTCAGCCGCCGTACTGGAAATAGCTCGATGCCGGCTTCGGTTTTCTTCGGCATATTGGCCGCCGGTATGACGGCGCGTTTGAATCCGAGTTTGGCGGCTTCGCGTATGCGTTCTTGGCCGCGTTGCACCGGGCGGACTTCGCCCGCGAGGCCGATTTCGCCGAAAACGATAAGGTCTTTGCCCAAAGGGCGGTCGCGCATGCTCGATACCGCCGCGCTCAGCACCGCTAGGTCCGCCGCCGGTTCCATGACGCGCACGCCGCCTACTACGTTAACAAACACATCCTGGTCGAACATGGCGATGCCTGCGTGCCGGTGTAGTACCGCCAGCAGCATGGCCAGGCGTGTTTGATCCAGGCCGACGCACACACGCCGTGGATTGGGTGCGTGGCTCGCATCCACCAGGGCCTGCACCTCGACCAGCAAGGGGCGCGTCCCTTCCTGGGTGGCGAGCACCACGCTGCCGGGCACGGCGTCGCCCTGGCGGCTGATAAACATGGCCGACGGATTACTGACCTCGCGCAGCCCAGTTTCGGTCATGGCGAACACGCCGATTTCATTTACCGCGCCGAAACGGTTTTTGATGGCGCGGATGACGCGGAACGGGTTGCCGGTGTCGCCTTCAAAATACAGCACCGTATCCACCATGTGTTCCAGCACGCGCGGGCCGGCCAGGGCACCTTCTTTTGTAACGTGTCCTACTAGGAACAAGGCAATGCCGGTGTGCTTGGCGAAGCGCACCAGTTGTGCCGCGGATTCGCGCACCTGGGCGACGCTGCCCGGCGCCGATTGCAGGGTGTCGGTGTACACCGTTTGTATGGAGTCTATGACCATGACCAGCGGTTTTTCGGTGGTGGCGCTGGCGAGTATTTGTTCTACCCGGTTTTCCGCCAGCAGCCGCACGCGGTCGCTGTTGAGGCCG
>JANOTM010000390.1:0-3533 GCA_031416355.1 Gammaproteobacteria bacterium | reverse complement strand
CCGGCGTGAAAACCCCCAATCTTTTTTAACGCCCCGGCGATGCCCTCGCGGCTGCGGGTAAATTGCACCGCCGAACTGTCGGCCAAATATTCGCGTTGCCGGCTCACCAGCGCCTTGATCCAACCACCGAAAAACGTACCCACATAGCCGATCACGATCAAGCCCAGGGCCAGGGCAAACAGCGCTGCCACCACGCTGGCGCCGTCTTTACCGCGGGAACTGCGCATATGGCGCAGGGAGCGCATCAGATAATAACCTGTGAGTCCCAGTAGAAGAATACCGTGCAGCACACCGGTGAGGCGCACATTCAAACGCATGTCGCCGTTCAGGATATGGCTGAACTCGTGGGCAATGACACCTTGCAACTCCTCACGGCTCAGATACTGTACCGCGCCCTGGGTGATGCCGATGACGGCGTCGCCCGGCGTCCAGCCCGCGGCAAACGCATTGATGCCGGGTTCATCCAGCAGGTAGACACTTGGCACCGGCAGGCCCGAGGCGATGGCCATTTCTTCCACCACGTTGAGGACCTTGCGATGCATCGCATCCTGGCTGTTTTGCGCCAGCACGCGCCCACCCAGGGACTCGGCGACCACGCGCCCACCCCCGGCGAGTTGCAGTATCTTGAACATGCTGCCACCTGCGATCAGGACTATCACTGCCAGTGCTACCAGGATGAAGGTATCCCAGCGGAACTGCGCGAGCGCCGCACCGTAGTCAGTCGCTAGAGGTCCAGCCTGTTGGTAGGCGAATACGTACAGCACCAAGAGATTGGTCAGCAGGATCAGGCCGATCACGGCTATGCCGAACAACAGCACCAGCCCCAGCGTGCTGCGCCGTGCCCGGTCCTGGGCCTCGAAGAAGTTCATTCGTAAGAGTCCGTTAACAAAATGATCGAGCCTGCTTAGTCCCTGCCCTCACCCCTACCCCTCTCCCGCGGGAGGCGAGACGGAGTTGTCGTGTATGTCCGGTGGACATAAAAGCCGTCGAGCGGGTGCGCGGCGGTTCGCGCACCCCGGCGGGAAGTAGGGATGAGGGCAGGACGGTATGCGTTCTCATTTTGTTAGATGGTTTAAGTAGCTCGTGCGACAGTATGGTTAAAACGCTATTTTTGGCGCCGCCTGGATCTGCGCGCTGTCGGCAAACTCGAGCAAAGTGGCATCCTCGGTGTGGCCGAAGAAACCGGCAAGCACGTGTTGCGGAAAGGACTGCCTGTAGGTGTTGTATTCCATGACTTGATCGTTAAAGGCCTGGCGCGCAAACGCGACCTTGTTTTCGGTGCTGGTCAGCTCTTCCGTGAGTTGCTGCATGTTGGCGCTGGCCTTAAGATCTGGATAGGCCTCCATCACCACATTCAGCCGCCCGAGGGCGCCGGCCAGGCTGCCTTCCGCTAGCCCCAGGGCCTTGATGGCGCCGGCGTTCCCGGGATCGGCATTCGCCGCCACCAGCCCATTAGCTGCGACATTGCGTGCCTTGATTACCGCATCCAGGGTTTCGCGCTCGTGCTTGAGGTAGCCCTTGGCGGTCTCCACCAGGTTGGGGATCAGATCATAGCGCCGCTTTAGCTGCACCTCGATTTGCGCAAAGGCATTCTTGTAGCGGTTTTTTAATGCGACCAGCTGGTTGTAGATGGCGACCGTATAAAAAACCCCAGCGACCAGCACGAACAGTACAACGATGCCCGATGTTCCCATAGATTTAAATCCTCCACGTAAAATATTTCAGATGCAGCCTATATCCACCAACCGGTGCCCCATTTCAGGCCTTATTGCCACTATAGACTACGCACAAACCGTCAACAGGAATAGGTAAAGATCAAGAATGAGGTTTCTTGATTTTTCTGCTGGTATCGCGCATTTGTTTGCGCAGTTTGATCGGTGCTGTCCTTTTCTTACGTATGCGAATATTGACCATCTCTACGGCCATGGAAAATGCCATGGCGAAATAGATATAGCCCTTGGGTACGTGCACATCAAAACCCTCTACCATCAGCGTCACACCCACCAAAATCAAAAACGAAAGCGCAAGAATCTTAACAGTGGGGTGGGTGTCGACGAAATCCCCTATGGGCTTGGCCGCAATCAACATAACCGCTACCGCCAGTATGATGGCGATCGCCATAATAGAAATATGCTCCACCAGGCCGACCGCCGTGATTACCGAGTCGAGGGAGAAAATAATATCTAGAATGGCAATCTGGATCAGTATCATGCCGAGGCTGGCGGCAACAAGCTTGGGGCCGCTATCTTCTGTGCCTTCCAGGCTGTTATGTATTTCGTGCGTCGCTTTGGCCAGGAGAAACAAGCCGCCGCCAATCAATATGACGTCACGTCCCGATATCTCTTGGTTGAACAGGGTTAGCCACGGTTCAGTCAAACCCATGACCCAGGAAATAGAAAATAACAGGCCTAGGCGAGTAATCATGGCGAGGCCCAGTCCCATGTTGCGAGCGAATGCCCGCTGTTTAATGGGAAGACGGCCCGCCAGTATCGAGATAAAAATGATGTTATCGATACCCAATACAATCTCCAGCGCGGTGAGTGTGCCTAATGCTATCCACGCCTCCGGGCTTGCCCACCATTCAAACATACGCTTCTCCTATTTTTTCAATTAAGCAACTATACAATTTCTTCAGCCCAGTGTGTTTTTTGTCACTTTAACAGCAGGCCACACTAGAATTTGACCTAGGTTCGCCTGATTTTCGCTGGAATACTATGGATCACGCAACTTTATCACCGAACCTCTATGTGCGTCAGGAAACAGAAGAACATCGGGCCTCGATGGTACGGTCATGTTTCCCGGTGAATGCCCACCGTAGAATTAGGAGACTTAACATGCAAATCCGTAAACTTAGTTCTCTCATCGGCTTATCGGCTGTGCTTTTAATCGGTCCTTTGACTGCAGCCCAGGCCCAGCGCCCAGGCTTATATTTTGGCGGTGCATGGGGTGCCTATAGTATCAAGAAAAGCAACCTCGATGATAACGATGATGTAATAAAGGCATATGTCGGTGGCCAGGTTCTCCCTTGGTTGGCGATCGAAGGCTCGATCAGTGATTTCAATCGCCTCAATAATGTTAATGGCGAGAGATTTGAAGCGGACGGCAGAGGCTTAGCGGCGCTGTTTTCGGTTCCACTGGGCACCACGTCGACCTTCTTCGGCAAAGTCGGGCAGTTCTGGTGGGATGCAGACACGAACTTTAATACCGGAGTAAGCAGCAAGGATGGTAACGATCCGTTTTACGGTGTCGGTTTCAAGTTCGGGTTTAACGACCATCTTGCCTTCCGCCTGGAAGCGGAGCGTTATGACGTGTCGCGTACTCGCCTAAAAACCTTCATGGCTGGCCTCGAGTTTAAGTTTTAACGGAGGGAGGCGCAGTAGATAAGGTTGGAGTTACTGACCCGACCGCTAAATAGTGCGTACCGCTTTTCGCCCTCTCCCTCCGGGAGAGGGCCGGGGTGAGGGCAAACCACGGCAAAACCGGCCCTCATCCTCGGCAATTGCTCCCTGCATTGCCCTACCTCCGGCATCCAT
>JANOTM010000389.1:0-1645 GCA_031416355.1 Gammaproteobacteria bacterium | reverse complement strand
GCACGCGTCGCCAGGTCGTGGTCGTAGCGACGGCGCTGTTCGTGGGCATCGCCGAGTTCGTGGAAGCCGTTGGCGAGTTCGATACCTTGAAGGTACAGCTCGAAACGTTGCGCTACGCTGGGTTGATCCGGTCGCAGACGCGCCAGCGCCGCCTGGGACGCGGGGTAATCATAGAGAAAGCTCAGGCGGCCTAGGCCCAGATGCGGTTCAACTAGGTGTGTGAGCAGCACATCGCGCCAGGCGTCCACGGTGTCCCTTGCTAAGCCGGTGGTGGTGATACCACGATGCTGGGCGCATGCGGCCAGTTGTTCGCCGCTCGCGGTCAGGGGGTTGAGGCCGGTATGTTGAAAAAAGGCATCTTCGTAAGTGAGTGTCTCGGTCGCTGCCAACACTAGGCGGTCCTCGAGCACATAAGCCACCAGTTCCGCCACTTCGTGCATGAGGCGGTGATGGTCGTATCCCGGTCGATACCATTCCAGCAAACTAAACTCCGGATTATGCCGCCGCCCGGCCTCACCATCGCGGAACACCTTGCATAACTGATAAATGGGCCCGCTACCGGAGGCAAGCAGGCGCTTCATGGGAAATTCGGGCGAGGTATGCAGGTAGAGCGTGCGCCCGCTGGCGGCACCTGGGCCGGTGTAGCGTGTGGCAAAACTCTGGAGTTGCGGGTCGGTGGTGGCGGCGGCGGACAGCGCTGGTGTTTCCACTTCCAACACGCCGCGTTCGGCGAAAAACGCCCGCAGGCGCTGCAAGAGATGTGCGCGCAATTGCAGATTGGCGCGGGTAGCGCTGGGTAGCCAATCGCCGGGACGGGTGGGGTTCATGGGGCAGCCCGTTCAGACTACGCCGACGGGGCGCCAGCCGTTACTCTTTCGCGCGCGAAATGTATTCGCCGGTGCGGGTATTGACCTTAATCGCCTCGCCCTTCTGAATGAACAGCGGCACGCGCACCACGGCGCCGGTTTCCAGGGTCGCCGGCTTGCCGCCACCGCCGCTGGTGTCGCCGCGCACGCCGGGGTCGGTCTCCACGATCTTGAGGGTTACGGTATGTGGCGGCTCCACCGACAAGGGCACGCCGTTCCATAGGGTGACCATGCAGGTGTTTTCTTCTTTCATCCATTTGGCGCTCTCGCCCACGGCCTTGGCGTCCGCCCCCAGCTGTTCGTAGGTTTCTGGATTCATGAAATGGAAGAACTCGCCGTCGTGGTAGAGGTACTGCATCTCGGTATCCAGGACGTCCGCGGCCTCGATGGTATCGCCCGACTTAAAGGTGCGCTCTATGACCCGCCCGGTCTTGAGGTTGCGTATCTTCACCCGGTTAAAGGCCTGGCCCTTGCCCGGCTTCACAAATTCATTTTCAATGATGGAGCCGGGGTCGTTGTCGATCATGACCTTGAGGCCGGGTTTGAATTCATTGGTACTGTAATTGGCCATTTAACACCTGTTAAGTGGAAAGTATGGGAAAATCGCCGGCGTATGATACCTGGAACTTCTGTTTTACGGCAGCCATCCTGGCAGACCGAACTGGCCGCGGTTGTGACCGACCCGGCGGAATTGCTGGCCTTGCTCGATCTAGGCCCGGAATGGTTGGCCGCGGCGCGCGCCGCGGCGTGCTTATTCCCTTTGCGGGTGCCGCGCGGCT
>JANOTM010000388.1:0-13119 GCA_031416355.1 Gammaproteobacteria bacterium | reverse complement strand
TTTGGATTATTAGAGGTTCCCTAAATACATCCAGGCGGCTGCTTAGCGCGAAACGGCCCACTCATTAAGAGCGATTACTCCGCCGGCTTTCTCCGCCTTGTGGACATATTTCCGGTCAGCGGTGACGAAGGTACCTTTACTAACCAGCGCGAGCGCATGGTAGGCGGCATCGGAGAATGTGACACCATGGTCATGGGTTAATGCAATGGTCTGCGCGAGCCAGCGATCATCCGGCACGCCTTCCTCCAGGCCAAAGGCGAGCAGAAGTTGCAGGGCCTCGGCGGCGTGTGTGGCGTAGCGGCGCGTGAGGGTATTGCCCACTTCGTATAGCCACAGGGAAGGTACTTTGGCGATGATCTTTCCGGATGTCACCGCAGCACGCAGCGCCAGTGCCGAATCCAGATCATCTTCATCCGCCGGATCGGGCAGCACCCATTTCAGGATAACGGAGGCGTCGGGGACTACCATCTTCACCGGGTGCGCTCTCGGTCTACGCGCAACCAGTCGACAATCTCCTTGGTGGAAACGGCGGGCATGCGGGCGCGCAATGCATCCATCTTGCCGGCTACGCTTGTGCGCCGCCGAGTCTTAAGCCAATCAAGAATGGCGGCATTAACCACGCGGCTGCGTTCGCCGGCGGGTACCTGTTTCAGTTCTTTCCAGATATTATCGTCGAGCATGACATTGACGCGATGTGCCATGATGCATCTCCAGTGTGTAATCTATTACACACTAGAATAAGGAGAGTAGGGTGTCAAGTCAAGGCTACGCCTAGGGTAATATTCGACAGATTTGGTGCGCAGTCAGCCAGCTTGGGTACTGTGCGAACGCCTTGCCCAACTCCATCGTTTGCCTCGGCACGCCGGCATAGCCGACGGCAAGGCGCTTGTTTTATACTCCCGAACTTGTATCAATGGATTGCCGACCATGCCCTCCTATAGCCTCAACGACATTAAGCGTGCCATTCCGTCGCCGTATTTTGAGCGTGGGTTGGATTATCAACGGCGCCGGCGGGTCCAGGACGTGGGCATGGATCACCACGGGCGCAAGCTTACCGGCACTGTGCAGGGCGGGGCGCGGCTGCCGTATAAAGTGGTCGCATATATCAAGCCGCGCCCACACAATGACCCCTTGATCCACGGCATGTGCAATTGTCCCGTGGGCGGTAACTGCAAACACGTGGCGGCGTTACTGCTCCAGTTTTTGGTTGAACCGCAACCGGGAGCGGCGCGGCTTTCCGGGCCGGCTGCGACCGCCAAGGATGGCGGAAGTACTAGAAACGCAGGAGCAGTTTCTAGTGCGCCGGAGGGCATAAACGACGCACCCCTGCGCGATTGGCTTGCCAACTTGGAACAAGCGCTGGCGCCCGCGCCGGCACCGGCCGCTCTGGCAAGCGAGCGCCTGCTCTATATTTTAAAATCTGACCAGCGCTTCGAGCCGGCCAGACTGCGCCTGGACCTGGTAACGGTGCGGCGCCTGAAGGCCGGCGGCTACGGTAAGACGCAAACCTTTCGTGGTGGGTACACGGCAGCCTTTCTGACGTCGGCGGATCGAAAGATACTCGCTTGGCTATTGGTCGTGAGCAGCCGCTTCGCGGATGCGTCGGTTTTACAGGGGCACGAGGGCGCGCGCCTGCTGCAAGACCTGCTCGCCACCGGCGCGTGTCATTGGCAGGACAAAGACAGCCCGCCGTTGAGCGTGGGCGAACCGCGGCACGCACACCTGGAATGGGTAGTAGACAACACTGGCACGCAACGCCTGCAAGGCACGGGCGAGGGTATCGATGCGTTGTTGCCCCTGGAGCCGCCCTGGTATCTCGATTGCACCCGCCATCAATGCGGCCCGGCGCAGACCGGATTGCCGAATGCCCTGGCCGCGGCCATGTTGGCATCGCCCGCGCTGGCACCGCAGCATGCGGCGGCGACGCACGCGGCCTTGCTACAGCGCGCAGCGCAGTCCGACCTGCCCCTGCCGCGTGTTTTTAAAAAAGCCCAAGACAAGCGCATTAAACCGGTACCGTGCCTGCGACTGTTTGTGCAAACGCTGCCGGTCCCCCGCGCACGCCAATGGGAGCTGGACGCCACGCAGGTAGACGTGGAATTGGCGCGGCTATCGTTCGATTACGACGGTATAACGATAGGCGTGGAGGACCCGCGTGCCGAGATCACGCGTGTCGACGGTGAACAGCTGGTGTGTATCCCGCGGGACAAGGTAGCGGAAACCCAAGCACGGAAGACGCTCACGGCGTGGGAATTCGAACCGTTTGCCGATAACTTTGTGTTCGATGTTCCGCCACAACTGGCACATGATTTTGCAATCATCGGCGACGCTGATAGGCATACGGCGCTGCTGGAATTCAGCACGCAGGCGCTGCCGCAGCTGCGCCAGAAGGGCTGGCGCATCGAGATGGATGCGGATTATCCGTTCCGCATGGTGGAGGCGGCGCAGGAGTGGTATGCCGACATCGAGGAGGAGGCGGGCCATGACTGGTTCGGTCTCGAACTCGGCGTGCTGGTGAACGGGCAACGCGTCAGCCTGCTGCCCATCCTGCTGAGCTTGATGCGCCAGTTTCCGCAGCAGATGGATCTGGTCCGGCTTAAAAACGCGCCGCCGGGCGAGGTTGTATTAGCGCGCCTGGAGGATGGCTCGCTACTGCCATTGCCGGTGGCGCGCCTCATCCCGATATTCGATACCTTGACGGAATTGTACGACGCCGAGGTCGAACCCGATGGCCGCCTGCGCATGCCCGCGGTACAGGCAGCGCAACTTAGCGCGTTGGAATCTTCCTTGGGTCCGCATCTGGAATGGGCAGGTGGTGAGCGTCTGCGCGAGCTGGGGCGCAAGCTACGTGATTTTCAGGGCGTGCGCGACGTGGCCCCACCGTCAGGCCTACAGGCGACGCTGCGCGCCTACCAGCAGCAGGGCCTGAACTGGCTGCAATTCCTGCGCGAGTACCAGTTGGGCGGTCTGTTGGCGGACGACATGGGCCTGGGCAAAACCGTCCAGGCCCTCGCGCACCTGTTGCTGGAAAAAGAAAGCGGCCGCATGGATCGCCCCAGCCTGGTCATCGCGCCCACCAGCCTCATGGTGAATTGGCGCATGGAGGCGGCGCGCTTCGCGCCCGCGTTGCGCGTGCTGGTGTTGCAGGGCGCGGAACGCAAACGCTATTTCGAAGACGTGGCCGGACACGACGTGGTGCTCACCACTTATCCACTGTTGCCGCGCGACCAGGAGATACTACTGGCCCAGGATTACCATCTACTGATCCTGGACGAAGCCCAGGTGATAAAAAATCCCAAGGCCAAGGCCAGCCAAATCGTGCGCCAGTTGCGCGCCCGCCATCGCCTGTGCCTCACCGGCACGCCCATGGAGAATCACCTGGGTGAACTGTGGTCGCTGTTCCATTTTCTCATGCCGGGTCTGTTGGGCGACGAGCTGGGCTTTCGCCGCATGTTCCGCACGCCCATAGAAAAACACGGCGATGCGGATCGCCGCGCCAGCTTGACGCGACGCATCGCACCGTTTCTGCTGCGCCGCACCAAACAGGAAGTGGTCAAGGAGCTGCCGCCCAAGACCGAAATAGTGCGCAGCGTGGAGCTCGGCAGCGCGCAGCGCGATCTCTACGAAGGCCTGCGCCTGGCCATGCACACCAAGATACAGCAGGAGATCAGCAAGAAGGGCATGGCGCGTAGCCACATCATCATCCTCGACGCCTTGCTCAAGCTGCGTCAGGTGTGTTGCGATCCGCGCCTGGTCAAGCTCGAGTCCGCGCGCAAGGTAAAGAGTTCGGCGAAACTGGAATTACTCATGGAGATGTTGCCGGAACTGGTGGAGGAGGGGCGTCGCGTTCTGTTGTTCTCTCAGTTCACCAGCATGCTGGCCTTGATCGAAGAAGACCTAGCAAAAATAAAACTGCCCTACGTAAAGCTCACCGGCGACACCAAGGACCGCGCCACCCCGGTGCAGCGCTTCCAGGCGGGCGAGGTCCCGCTGTTCTTGATCAGCCTCAAGGCCGGCGGCACCGGGCTTAATCTTACGGCGGCCGATACCGTCATCCACTACGATCCGTGGTGGAACCCGGCGGTGGAAAATCAGGCCACCGACCGCGCCCACCGCATCGGCCAGGACAAACCGGTGTTCGTCTATAAACTGCTCACCGCCGGCACCGTGGAAGAAAAGATAGTGGCCATGCAGACGCGCAAAAAGGCCCTGGCCGACAGCCTGTTTAGCGGCACCGCCAAGAGCGGCCCGGCGCTGACCATGGATGATCTCAATGCCTTGTTCGAGCCGATGGCTTAGAGCGCCTAACAAAATAAGAAGCGGGTGTAGGGTGCGTCCTACGCACCGCTTAATATTCCGGTGCGCGGGGCGCACCCTACGGCTCGGGGTTGGATGCAAGGTTATTTTGTTAGGCGTTCTTAGGGCTCGGAACAGGTTCATGTCGAGCGCAGCGACAAATCTGACATCGATATAGCTCGAGTCATCACAAAAAAGGCGTATAGCACAGACAATCTGCGCTACACGCCTTGCTTTAGTTTTGGAACGATTACCGAAAATTAAAAAGTAATGACTTGGTAGCCATCTTCCAGCAGTTTACGGAAACTCATGTTAGTACCGTATTCCTCCAATATGTCGATACCGCAGGCCTGGGCCGTATTTGTGACACCGAAGGCGGTGGCACAAAAACCGCAGGCGCCTGCGATGTGACCCTTTATATCCTTGTAGACCGGGTGTAGCTGATGTTTTGGATTGCTGATTTCAGCTATCCATTTGGTACCGGCGCCGGAGAAAATGAGTTTCACATGATCTTTTCCTTCTTTGAACTCCTTGGCTGCCATTAGGGCGTTGACAATGCGTCCGAGTCCGTCGGCGGGGGTGGTGTCTGCTAGAACTACGATGGCGACTTTACGCATATTTTGACCTCGTTAAAAAGTTGAGATGCAATATCGCCGTCCGTGGCGTTGATGTGGTGAATACTTGTTTTAGAAAATGATAGAGAGTGCTTAAAAAAATGAGCGGACCTTGCTGCTAGTTCCGGCCCTCACCCCTACCCCTCTCCCTCAGGAGAGGGGTTTTAAGCCCTTCTCCCTGCGGGAGAAGGGTGGGGATGAGGGCTGCGGCCGATTATTTTGTAGACGCTCTAAGCTTCAACGGTTAAGGTTGACCCAGTTCTTCTCCGCCTTCGGTATGAGCTTGGCCGACTCGTCGGTGAAGGTTTTATTGAGATCGGCATTAAAGTTGAGGTAAAGCTTGCCGTCCACGATGGTCCAACCGTTCACCGGATCGACGTCGAAGAGTTTTCCATTGGCAGCGCCCCAGGAACAGAAGCCGCCGTACTGTGGCGCGTACTTCTCGGGGTTGGCGGCGAACGTATCGCGGTGGGCCTTGCTGGCGAATCGCCAGGTGACGCCGCCATGTACGTATTCGTGGCGGTCGGACCCTAGCACGGGCTTGGCGTCGGTAAAGTAGGCAACGACGTCGTAGCCTTTGGCACCCAGGCCGGCGTGCATGGTGTTGTACTCGCCACCTGTTTGCTTAACGGCGTATACGGTGAAGGGCGCTGCGCTGCCCACTATCGCAGCTGCAATGACCAGGGCCTTGAACGTTTGTTTGAGATTGACGCGACGATGTACTATGTGGTGTATGCTCATGGGATCTCCTTGTAGATAAATGTAAGTGGATACGACAAGCCGAACTGTAGTGATTCGATGCGCTGCGCACTACGTCCGAACGCGGGAGTTTTATGTCTGATCGTCCAGATGTTGATCTGGCACCGGAAGCCAAAGGCGTGCTTGAGGAGTATTTGCGTAGCATCAGCTTCCGTTCCGAGGTGTACTTTCGAGGTCAAGTTTGCGAAGACTGGTTTTTGGATACCTCCGGAACCGGCCACGTCAACGTACACGTGGTGTGCCACGGCGACTGTTGGTTCCGGCTGCCGGGCGTGGACGCGCCGCAGCAACTGTACGAAGGCGATGTGGTGGTATTGCCGCACGATGCATCGCATCTATTAACATCTCGGCCTGAGCTCACGGCCCAGTATGGAATGATCTCCAAGCCGCATGAGGTCGCGCACAACCACAAGGCACCGGGGACCGCGCTGTTTTGCGGCTATCTCATCGTCGACAAAAATACCTATGGACACGTGTTTGCGATGCTGCCGGATTACCTCATTATCCGCAGTCATCAAGGCGGAGAAGCGACGCAGCTGCGCGCCTTGATCGATTTATTGTTCTCAGAGACCCAAGCCGGCCATCTGTGTGCAACCGCTATTCTAGACCGCTTATCCGATGCGCTAATGTTTTACGTGATCCGCCACTCGATAGCGCAGAGTACCCGCTCGGTCGGCCTGTTGGTGGCACTGGCGGACAAGCAGATTCGATCCGCCCTCACGGCCATGTGCGACGACCCGGCACAGCCCTGGACGCTGGACACCTTGGCGGAGAAGGCGTTCATGTCCCGATCCAGCTTCGCGCAGCGTTTTAATACTTTGGTCGGAAAAACGCCCATGGCGTTTTTGATCGAATGGCGTATGCAACTGGCACGCCGCTGGCTGGAGCGGGATCGCCTCAGCGTCGCCGAGGTTGCCGCGCGCTGTGGTTATCAATCCGAAACCGCCTTCAGCAAGGCCTTCAAACGCATTGCAGGCATAGGGCCTGGGGAGTTTCGGCGCGCTCGGCAGGCATAAGGGCCAGCCTGCTTCATTGCAGGCATGCAAAAACCCCCGGCGGAACGGCCCGGGGGCGTTACCTGCATGATGATCTATCGCCGCATGCGGATCGTCGACTTTCGAATCAATTGTAGATTTCGTTATTACGCAAGGTGCGCTTCAGAAAGCCGCGCACCAGCCCGGCGATCTCGGCGCCATGGGTCTCCAAGGCAAAGTGCCCGGTGTCGAGCAAATGAAATTCCAGATTCCTCAGATCGCGTTTGAACGGCTCCGCGCCTTGTGCGGGAAAGATCGGATCGTTCTTGCCCCAGACCACCAGTGTCGGCGGCTGGTAGGTGCGCAGATACGCCTGCCAGACGGGATAAAGATCGACATTGGTCCGATAGTCGTAAAATAGATCGAGCTGGATCTCATTGTTACCCGGCCGATCCAGGCGGTATTGGTCGACGGTCCAGGTGTCTGGACTCACCAGCGACGTATCGCGCACGCCATGGGTATACTGGAAGATGGTCGCTTCTATGCGCAGAAATCCGCGCAACACCTCACGACTGGCGGGCGAGTTGTCCTGCCAGTACTGACGGAACGGGTCCCAAAATTCACGCAGGCCCTCGACGTAGGCATTGCCGTTTTGCACGATCAAAGCGGTGACTCGCTCCGGGTGACGCACAGCCAGGCGAAAGCCGACCGGTGCGCCATAATCCATCATGTAGAGCGCATAGCTCGATAGCCCGATGTTCTGGGTGAAATGCTCCATGACCAGCGATAGATTCTCAAAGGTATATTTAAACGCCGTGCGTTCCGGCGCGCTACTCTCACCAAAACCTGGATAGTCCGGCGCCACAACGTGATAACGGTCCGCGAGTTGCAACATCAGATTGCGATACATTTGTGACGATGTCGGAAATCCGTGTAACAGCAGAATAGTGGGTTTGCGCGGATCGCCGGCCTCGCGATAAAAAACCTTGACGCCATCAACATCGACCTTGCGGTAATGGATGGTGGTGGCGGCCTCGACGCGGTTTTCCTCCGCCAACGACAGCGTGGGAAACGCCGATAACGCAAGCACGGCAAGCATTGCCGAACCTACAAGCAATTGTCTGGACATAGCGCGATCTCCTGAATAAAGCACAGCGGGTGCCATGCGGGAGGCGGATGATGACGGCTATGACTAAGACAATAAATACGTGAAAGTGAATTTTACTCTTGCGCGAACTGCAGTAATGCCTCAGTTCAGTGCCGGGTCGGCGCGCAGTCGCTTCACCACCAAGTCGATGAACGCCCGGACCTTGGCGGTGGGTCGGCGCCCCTCCAGGTGGACCACCTGCACCGGCAGCGCCGGCGGCTCGAACTTGCCCAGCACCGTCTTGAGCGTGCCGCGCTTGAGATACGGCGCCACTTGATACGACAGCAGCCGCGTCATTCCCCAACCCTCGCGCACCGCTTCAATAGCGGCTTCGTTGGTGGTGACGGTGAGGCGCGGTGTTATGCGTATGGGTATCGACTTGCCGTGGGCGTAGAACTTCCAATCGAGGGCGGACGTGGCGCCCGTGGGCGCGACCAGTCTATGGGACTTCAAGTCGCGCGGGTGTAACGGCGTCCCGTGTTGCTGTAGGTAGCGCGGCGCGGCCACCATGACCCGGCGCACTGCGCCTACCTTGGTGGCCCGCAGCGAGGAGTCGGGCAGTTCGCCTATGCGTATGGCGATGTCGATGCCTTCATCCATGAGATTCACCATCCGGTCCAGAAAGAGGGCGTTCACGTTCACCGCCGGGTAGCGTTCGAGATACTCCAGTATCGCGGGAGTGATGAACATCTTGCCGAACATCATCGGCGCCGTCACATGCAACTGCCCGCGTGGCGCTGCGCTGATGCCCGCGGCCGACTCATCCGCCTCTTCTACCTCGGCAATAATGCGCCGGCTGTCCTCGAGATAGCGCGCCCCGGCCTCGGTCAGGCGCACTACCCGGGTGGTGCGCGCCAACAGGCGCACCCCGAGTTTTTCTTCCAGGGTCGAGATGGCGCGCGTCACCGCCGGCGGCGACATGCCCAGATGGCGACCGGCCTTGGCAAAGCTCTCGGCCTCGGCCACGGCCACGAACACGGTCATGAGATAAATACGGTCCATGGGATTGTTCCGCTTATTGGAATAGACGATTGCCATCTAAGTCTATTCTATTTTTTGCCGGAATGGACGATATTTATAAGGCAGCCACCACTCACACATCGGGGTTACATTCATGCCACGCGCATTCGCCGACATTACCTTCACGCCATCGGTAAAGGCGGCGCAGTTGCGTTATGGCAGCCGCAGCGCCAATGAAAAATTCGAGCACAACGACGAGCCCATGAACACGCTCACCCCAAGGGAAGTAGCGTTTATCCATGCGTGCGACGGCTGCTATCAGGCGACCGTGAGTGAAACCGGTTGGCCCTATGTGCAATTCCGTGGCGGGCCCGCGGGCTTCTTGCAAGTACTCGACGCCCAGACCCTAGGCTACGCGGATTTTCGCGGTAACCGCCAATACATGAGCGTCGGCAATATCAATGCCGATGGCCGCATCGCACTCATACTCATGGACTACCCTAACCGCCGCCGCCTCAAGATTTGGGGCCGGGCCAAAGTGGTGCACGCAAACGAAGACCCGGCGCTCGTTGCGCGTTTGGAACTCCCGGACTACCATGCGCACGTGGAGCGCGCGGTCATCATCAGCATCGACGCCTACGACTGGAACTGTCCGCAGCACATCACGCCGCGCTACACGGAAAAAGAAATTACCCAGTGGGCCGCCCCATTATTGCAACAGCTGGCCGATCTCGAACAGGAGAACGCGCGGCTTAAACTAGGAGTGAAAAAATGATTGGTTTGTATGAATTTGCACCCTCGGGAAATTGCCACAAGGTGCGTCTGATGCTGGCGATGTTAGGTTTGCAATACACCAGCATCGTCGTCGACCGCGCCAACCAGGCGCAAAAATCCCCCGCGTTTCTGAAGATGAATCCGTTGGGACAGGTGCCGGTGCTAACGGACGACACGGTGGTACTGCGCGACAGTCAAGCCATACTCTATTATTTGGCCCAGACCTACCGCAAGGGCACATGGGTACCCGACGATGCGACTGCCGCGGCCCAGGTCATCGCGTGGCTATCCACCGCCGCCAACGAAGTCACCCGCGGTCCCAACATGCTGCGGCTGCACCACAAGCTCGGTCGCGCTATAGACGTGGCCGCCGCGACGGCGATTGCGACCGATCTTTTCCAGATGCTTGAGGTGTATCTGTCGCAGCACACGTGGCTGGTCGGCACGGCGCCGACCATCGCCGATATTGCGATGTATCCCTATCTTGCTTTGGCGCCCGAGGGTAAATGGGACTTGGCGCCCTATCCCAAGGTGCGCGCGTGGCTAGGCCGCATACGCGCACTGCCCGGCTACATCGGCATGCCCGGCATGTACGAAGGTCAGTAAGTGTCTCGCGGCGGCATTGCAGGCATTCATCACTGTAAATAAGGAACGCACCATGTCTACCGATCCCAGTGCACGTCCACCTTTACCCCCGTTCACGCGCGTGACCGCCATTGAAAAAGTCCGCAAGGCGGAAGACGCATGGAACTCCCGCGATCCCGTGAAGGTATCGCTGGCCTATACCCCCGACAGTACTTGGAGAAACCGCGCCGAGTTCGTGCACGGCCGTACCGAGATCGTGAGCTTCCTGACCCGCAAGTGGAACAAAGAACTCGAGTACCGGCTCATCAAGGAACTGTGGACGTTCGAAGCCACGCGCATCGCCGTGCGCTTCGCCTACGAGTGGCACGACGACGCCGGCTTCTGGTTCCGCTCTTACGGTAACGAGAACTGGGAGTTCGATGACTACGGCTTAATGCAGCGCCGCTACGCCAGCATCAACGACCTGCCCATCACGCAAGCCGACCGCAAGTTCCATTGGCCGCAAGGCCGGCGCCCAGACGACCACGCCAGCCTCAGCGACTTGGGCCTCTAAAAAACCCGGGTCGTATCCCCATGGCGCTACCGTAAGCATTTATCCCCTGCTGCGTCAGGTTTGGTAGGGCGGGTTAGCGCAGCGTAACCCGCCGCATGGGCCAGACATCCGGCGCAATACGTTGCGCTATTACGCTACGGCGCTGCCTGCTTGCCTCATCGGGAGGCGTGGCGTCCTTGAACATCGTGGACGTGACGATCCCCTCGTCCAGCATCACCTGAAGTGCCGAATCTTGGAAAGTTGGCAAAGTCATGACGATCCGATCGTGTAAGACGGCCATTTCAATGAGTTCGCACAAGTCTGCGAAGTTGATCGGCGTTAGGGGGAATCCCGCGATCAAGTTACGGGGGCTAGACATAACATTGTCGATCACGAAGCAGTCGTTGGGACCGATAGTACCAGTCTGTTCAGCCATGGTTCGGACTCTTTGTTATGATGAATTGGAGAAAATGGGGTCAGGCCTTAAGGTCGGCGTCGAAAGGCGGCTGGTTATGCCACTCAGTCAGGTGGCCGTCCAGGTAAGTCTATGAAGCGTTGAAGTTCATGGGTTTCTCCATTCTTTGCAGTGACAAGGGCCAGCACTGGAAACTCGCCATAGATTGAAAGCCAGAGATCAAAGCTCGAGGCTCGATCAGAGGTTGAAAGGATTGGTTGGGGGAAATCGTGCCAGACATGGTAGGTGACAGAAGCGATATCGGAGAGGGGTTTCTCCCGGTCGATCGATTCGATCCACACTCGAACTCTGTATCGGCCTGACTTTGGCGAAGTGCGTGGCTGCAGCACTTCTGCTTGATGCATTAGAACAAAGCCGAGCGAAACCAGTTTTGAATACGAACTATCGATTGAAGAAGCAATCCGCGAGTCGGTCTCATTGCCGTCAGTGTCCGAGGTGGCGACTCCGGTGGCGCCGCTCCTCAACGCAAAGGGCACTTTTAGACCGCTAAAGAAATGACCTTCATCTTTGTAGTCCTGCGGAGCGTAAAGATTACGATGGTGCCTAGCAACTAGGTACGCGAAGACACCAAGCACTATCAACGGAAAGATTGCGAGAAAAAGAACTGCCGGATGAAATGGATTCTGATAGAACTCTGCCTTCGCTAGGCTAATTACAATGCTCGCAACTGCGTACACGAGCACAATGAACAGCGCAATGATGCCTAATGGATTCCTGGCCAAGGACTTTGCTGTTTCAAATATTGAGGGATCACTGCTCATGGGTTCCGCTTATTTAGGCCATAACGTATATTCGACATCAAATAATGAAATATAATCTGGGATCCTACGCCGCGTAACCTGTGTCGTCAATTTTGGAAACCTCAGGACCAGATCCTAGTATTCTCTAATATTAGAGGAAACTGGGATCTGACTCTGAGGCTTCGCACAGACTAAGTCGGTGGCGCTGTGTTGCTGATCTATTCACGCGACATGCCCGGATTGAAATCACCCTCCAACTGGGCCAAGGCATTTTTTCTGGCGCGTACCGCCCGCTGAAACGCGCCTTCCTCGCCGTACTTGTCCACGGAAAATTTAATTTGTTTGGTTTTTCTTGGTTCGGGCGACCAGCTGGCGACCCAGTACCAACGCAGCTCGCCATCCTGGCGCGGTTCACTGCTGGCGTAGTGGCATACACCAGAGATTCCCGAGCGGTTGTTGTGCTTGATGACCGAACAAAACTCCTTCAGCGTCAGAGGAGGATATCGGGCAATGATGTGATCGCGATAGGCAATGGCAGCAGCGAGCGCCTTGCGTTTGCCGCCGTACACGCCGTCGGTGAAATGTTTTACAAACATTTCGCGCCTGCGGGATAAGTTTACCACCCACGCGTATGTGCGGGACTTGTCGCTATCGATTCGTGTAATGCCGTAAATAATGGCCTCCTTAATCACTCATCTGACTGAAAACCCGGGTCAACCCATCATGCAGCTACTACTATAAGCCATGGCAATGGTGAAAACTACTACAGGACAGGGCGGTGCCATGGTGGGTTACGGCGCAAAATCCGCACCTAACCCACCCTGCCCAAGCTGATGCGGCGGCGAATGAATGTTTAAGGTAACTCCAAGAGGATATGGCTCCGAGGTTTTCCCCAGGCGGGTTCTGATCCAGTCAGTGCTTGTCAGGTTGATAATGCCTCGGTTCGAAATTGGGATGGGTACGATCTGGCGATCCGTATCGGTCGACCGGAAGATTCCATCTCAAGGCTAGAAAGCTCATGACCAATCATATGCGTCTTTGCGCCAGTCCCGAATATCTTGCGGAGTACGGCGAGCCAGGCGATCCACAGGTGCTGCGCAACCATAATTGCCTGGTATTGAATCATGCCCGTCAACGCACTTGGTGGCACTTCAATAAGAATAACGACTATCAAAAAGTACAAGTTAGCGGTAACGTCGTCTCGGTAGGGGGAACGCCACTGTTGGAAGCGGCCAGGCAGGGAATAGGCGTGACTATGCTGGG
>JANOTM010000387.1:0-2177 GCA_031416355.1 Gammaproteobacteria bacterium | reverse complement strand
CTCGTCCTCCCGCCATCTCGGCGCCTGTTCCCGACAGCGCTCTACCTCGCCCATCCATGGGCTCGCCTGGCGGTCGCCCACCCTTCTCCCTCAGGAGAAGGGCTTAAACCCCTCTCCCGCGGGAGGTGAGGCGGAAACAGGAAAAGGTCCAGTGGACCTTTTCCCCGCCGAACGGGCGCAGACGGTTCTTCTGCGCCCGGGCGGAAAGTAGGGGTGACGACTGCATGGATGCAGGAGGTAGAGCAACGCATGGAGCAGTTGCCGAGGGCCGGGACTTGCAGCGAGGTTCGATCATTTTGTTAGGGACTTTAAAAATGCCCGGTGTACACCGGGCCGGGTTACACAACAATATCATTTACTAAACCCAGGGGAGTGAGCATGACGATCTTTCGCACCAAACCCATCGATGCAAACGCTTATTGCGATACCGGACTTAGGCGCTGTCTGAGCGCCGTGGATCTCACCATGCTCGGCATCGGTTGCATCATCGGCGCCGGCATCTTCGTGTTGACCGGCATCGCCGCCGCCACCCAGGCGGGACCGGCGATTGTGGTTTCCTTTATCGTCGCGGGATTGGCGTGCGCCTTTGCGGCACTGTCCTACGCCGAACTTGCGGCGAGCATAGGCGGTTGCGGCAGCGCCTACGGCTATGCCTATGCCGGCCTCGGGGAATTCATCGCCTGGATGATCGGCTGGGATTTGATACTGGAGTACGGCGTGGCCACCGCCGTGGTGGCCATAGGCTGGTCGGGCTACGTGAATAGCGCCCTGAGCGCCATGGGTATGCCGCTGCCGCCGGAGTTGATGAAGGTGCCTATGGAAGGCGGCTGGATCAACTTACCCGCGACCCTGGTGGTGCTGGCCCTGAGCGTACTGCTGGCCATAGGGGTGCGCCAGACTGCGCGCTTCAATACCGCGGTGGTCATGATCAAGCTGGTGGCCATAGGCATCTTCGTGGCGGTCGCGGCATTTTATGTAGAGCCCGCCAACTGGCAGCCGTTTATGCCGTTCGGGTGGGGTGGGGTCATGGGCGGCGCAGCCATGATTTTCTTTGCCTACATCGGTTTCGATGCGGTATCGACCGCGGCCGAGGAGGCGCGCAATCCGGCGCGCGATTTGCCTAAGGGCATCCTGATCTCCCTCGCGATTTGCACCTTCATCTATATATTGGTGGCTGGCCTACTCACCGGGGTGGTGTCCTACAGCACATTGAACGTGCCGTCGCCCATTGCCGATGCCTTGATGCGTCTCGGCCACCATTGGGCCTCGGGTCTGGTGGCGGCGGGCGCCATCGCCGGCTTGACCACGGTGATGTTGGTTCTGTATTACGGCCTGACCCGGGTGTTCTTGGCCATGGCGCGCGACGGCCTGCTGCCGCCGATTTTCTCCGCCGTCAATCGCAGCACGCGCACGCCGGTACGGATTATTATGCTGAGCGGGGTACTCATCGCGGCCATCGCCGGTTTTACACCCATCAACGATGTGGCGGAGCTGGTGAACATCGGCACCCTGGCGGCATTTGTGCTGGTGTGCGCCGGTGTGATCGTGCTGCGCTATACCCGGCCGGATATGCCACGGCCGTTCCGCACGCCATTCAGCCCCTTGATACCCGTGCTCGGCATGGCGTCCTGCATGTATCTCATGGTGCAACTGCCGGCCATCACCTGGTGGCGGTTTGCCATTTGGATGGCCATAGGCGTGGTGGTGTATTTTACTTATTCGCGTAGTCACAGTAGCTTGGCACGAGCAAACTGATGGGCGAGTAGTTTGTAGATTCCCCTTTTAACATACTCAAGGAGAAAAAAATGTCTGACACCAACACAGGTAAAGGTCATTGTCTTTGTGGGGCAGTACACATTACTGTATCGGCCATGAGCACAAAAGTTGGGGTGTGTCATTGCGGCATGTGTAGAAGATGGACGGGTGGGCCGTTATTCGCAATGGATTGCGGCAGCGATGTCACTTTCAAGGGGCAGGAAAATATTGGAGTGTTCGCATCGTCCGACTGGGCGGAACGCGGGTTCTGCAAAAAATGCGGCAGCCACTTGTTTTATCGGCTGAAGCAAGCCAATCAGTACATCATGCCCGCCGGCATTTTCGACAACGGCGAGAAACTTGTTTTTGACCATCAAATCTTTATTGAAGAAAAACCGGAATATTATAGCTTTGCCAATAAA
>JANOTM010000386.1:0-4981 GCA_031416355.1 Gammaproteobacteria bacterium | reverse complement strand
TGTTGGGCTTCACGAAGAACGTTCAGCCCAACCTACCAGGCTAAAGTCTTCATGGCATTGATATCTGTAGTGTCGCGGGGGGTGTGGGTGTAGATTTTACCATCCCCTTAGCGCTCGCCGAGCACCGCAGCCCCACCGGGGGGATGTCGCGAGCACTGTCTGAGTATTGCCGAATATAAGGCAATGCGAGTAGCGGCCGCTCGCGCGCATCCTTGCGCTCCGCGGCATTTGTACTTCCTGTACATCACAGCGCCCCGGTGGGGCGAGGAGCGCAGGGGACCGGGCTGCTTTTGCCCGGCGAGCGATAGGAGGCCCTTCTTTGGTGACTTTCTTGTGGCGCCGGGCGACAAGAAAGTTACCCGCCGGCGATGCACAGGGATGCGCGAGTGCCGCGGGAGGCACGACTCCAGGGATGGAGGAGGTAGGGCCGCGCCGGGACCCGTTAGTAGGTTTTAAAGGGCGCGCGGTAACGCGTACAACCGCCGCATCATGCCAACGCGAATTGGCGCTCCAGCGCCCACCGCACATGTTCCCGCACCACTTCCGAAGCATGCTCCGCACGCGCCATGAGGGCCGACACAATGCCCGCTTCCGGCGGCGCGTTGCCCAAGGCCACGGCAATATTCCGCAGCCAGCGCTCGTGTCCTAGGCGGCGTAGGGCCGAGCCTTCGGTTTTGCGCAGAAATTCGGTTTCGCTCCAGGCGAACAACTCCACCAACGTCGGCGCGTCCAACCCATGGCGCGGTACAAAGTCCGGTGCGCGAGTGTATTGCGCAAACCGGTTCCAAGGGCAGACCATCTGGCAGTCGTCGCATCCATATATACGATTGCCCAGCAGCGGCCGGAATTCCACCGGGATGGACCCGTGTAATTCGATGGTGAGATAGGAAATGCAGCGGCGCGCGTCCAGTTCATAGGGTGCGATGATGGCCTGGGTGGGGCACACATCCATGCAGGCATGGCAGGTGCCGCAATGGTCCGTGGCCGGTGCATCCACCGGCAGAGGCAGATCGGTGTAAAGCTCGCCGAGAAAAAACCACGAACCGGCCTGCGTGTGCAGGAGATTAGTATGTTTGCCCACCCACCCTAGGCCGGCCTTTTGCGCCAGGGGTTTTTCCATGACCGGCGCACTGTCGGTGTAGGCGCGATAGCCGAAGGGTCCAACGGTGTGTTCGATGCGATCCGCCAATTGCTGGAGTTTGCGCCGCATCACCTTGTGGTAATCGCGGCCCAGGGCGTAACGCGCGATGTAGGCGCGTTGCGGTTGCGCCAGCAGGGATTCCATGGGGGCGGCGTCACGCGGCAGATAATCCAGGCGCACGCATATGACCCGCAGCGTGCCGGGCACCAGTTCCTGCGGACGGCTGCGACGGGTGCCGTGGCGCGCCATATAACCCATTTCGCCGTGGTGTTGGCGCGCCAGCCAGTTGAGCAGGCGCTGTTCCGCCAGGCTAAGATCAATATCGCTGATGCCCACGGCCTGAAACCCCAGTTCGCGTCCCCAGGACTTTATCTCGACCGCCAGGCGGGAAAAATCCGTCATGGCCTTTGTGCCGCATGCATATGGCTCTATCATATATCCAAACACCGTTCAGGTAACGCCATGCCGCTTCCCCAGGCGCTTTATTATGCCGTCCAGATACACGCAGCCGATCGCCGTGCTATTGCGCAGGGTATGGGCGCCGTGGAGTTGATGGAACGCGCCGGCCAGGCGGCCTTTTTATTATTGCGCCGGCGCTGGCCGCGGGCGCGCCGCATCGCCGTGGTGTGCGGTCCGGGCAACAACGGCGGCGATGGGTACGTGGTCGCGCGCCGGGCGCACGCGGCGGGCCTGACACCGGTGGTATTGAGGTCCGATGAACGCCGTCTGGTGGCGGGCGACGCCGGGATAGCCGCCCAGCGGCTGGCCGCTACCGGCATCGAGGTTCAGCCGTTTTCCGCCGCTGCTTTGCAGGGTTGCGATGTCATCGTGGATGGGGTGTTTGGCATAGGCCTGGCGCGTGCGGTCAGCGGCCAGGCACAGGCCATGATAGACGCTATGAATCGCAGCGGCCTGCCGCAACTTGCCCTGGACGTGCCGTCCGGACTGCATGCGGATACCGGCTGCGTACTGGGCATCGCGGTGCAGGCCACGGCCACTTTGACCTTCATCGGTCTCAAGCCCGGCCTGTTTACCGGCGCCGGACGCGAATATGTCGGAGAGTTATATTTCGATGATTTGAATCTACCGGCGGCGGTGTTCCAGGATGTAGCGCCACCGGCACTGCGCATCACGGCCCACGACGTGCATGGCCTATTGCCTCGACGTGCGCGCCATAGTCACAAGGGCGATGCAGGCCGGGTGCTGCTGGTGGGCGGAGCACCGGGCATGGGCGGTGCGCTGCGCTTGGCAGGGGTAGCGGCCTTGCGCACCGGTGCTGGGCGCGTGACGCTAGCCACCCATGCGCTGCATGCGCCACACTTAGCCTGTGACTGTCCGGAGCTCATGGTGCATGGGATCGCCGCGGCTCAGGAACTGCGCAGTCTTATTGCACCCGCAGTCGTCATCGCCGCCGGACCCGGGCTAGGTCAGGACCCCTGGGCGCAGCATCTTTGGGCGGCATTATTGGAGAGCCCACAATTAGGCGTGGTGGATGCGGATGCCCTCAATCTCTTGGCGCACGATCCCGTACGTCGCGACGATTGGATACTGACGCCACACGTGGGCGAAGCGGCGCGTCTGCTGGCGTGCACTATCGAGGACATTCAGCACGATAGAATTTCCGCTGCCCGCAACATCGCTGCGCGCTACGGCGGTGTGTGTGTACTGAAGGGCGCGGGTACGCTCATTGCCCAGCACGGCGCGGGGCCGGTGTGGTTATGTGATCGCGGTAATCCGGGCCTGGCTTGTGCAGGCAGCGGGGACGTGCTTACCGGCGTGATCGCCGCCTTGCGCGCCCAGGGACTGAATCCGCTGGATGCGGCGCGCCTCGGGGTGTGGCTGCACGCCAGCGCCGGGGATAAGGCGGCGCAGGCGGGCGAGATCGGCATGCTGGCGAGCGATCTCTTTCCTTATCTGCGCGCCGGCATTAATGAGATGACCGATCCATGCGTGTGACACGCACCATCGCCGATGCCGCGCACATGGAGGCCCTGGGGGCGGCCTTGGCGCCCGGACTGCGTGCTGGACTAGTGATTTTTTTTCATGGAGACCTGGGCGCCGGCAAGACCACGCTCATACGCGGCATGCTGCGTGGCCTGGGGCACACGGGCGCGGTAAAGAGTCCCACGTATACTTTAGTAGAGTCCTATGGTCTAGCCGCGGGCGAGGTGTATCACTTCGACTTGTATCGCCTGAACGATCCGGAAGAGTTGGAATTTCTCGGCATACGGGATTATTTTTCTGGACAGGGCATCTGCCTGGTGGAGTGGGCACAGCGCGGCGCGGGACGCTTGCCGCCGCCGGATGTTGACGTTTTCATCAAACCAGATGATGATGGGCGCACCGTGCAATTGCATACGCAAACTGAAAACGGCGCAGCCCTGCTAGGCGTACTGGCATGAGATCGGCACGCCTCTTTATATTTCTCTGTATCGCACTGGCTCCACTCAGCGGTCATGCCGCCACCGTCGGCGTGCAGAACCTGCGTCTGTGGCAGGCGCCGGATCATGTACGTCTGGTGTTCGACCTGAGCGGACCGCTGGACCATCGCCTGTTCACGCTCAAGGACCCGACGCGTATTGTCATCGACATGGACAATGCACGCATCACCGGCGCACTACCGCCGGTGGACGCCAGCAACCCGATTATCGCCGGTCTGCGCTCCGGCGATCGCGGCGACAATGCGGTGCGCATCGTCATCGATCTCAAGGCCGAGATCCAGCCGCGTACCTTTTTACTAAAGCCGTTCGGTGAGTATGGCCACCGTCTGGTCATCGATCTGGTGGATACCAAAGCAGCCGCCGAGGAGGCCAAGTTGGATGCGCTGCCGGCGACGGTGGCACCGGCAGCGGTCAACCGCGATCTGATCGTCGCCATCGACGCCGGACACGGCGGTGAAGATCCCGGGGCCATAGGCCGGCGCTACCGCACGCGCGAAAAGGACGTGGTGCTGGCGATCGCGCGCGAGCTACAAAATCTGGTGGCCGCCACCCCCGGCATGAAACCGGTCATGATCCGCGACGGCGACTATTACGTCGGCCTGCGCGAGCGCATACGCAAGGCCAACCGCCACGGCGCCGACGTGTTCATTTCCATACACGCCGATTCGGTACCGGGCCGGCACGCGCGCGGATCTTCGGTGTATGTTCTGTCCGAACGCGGCGCCACCAACGAGGCCGCCAAGGTGCTGGCAGACAAGGAAAACGCCGCCGACATGATAGGCGGCGCCGGCCTTGGTGACCGCGACGACCTGCTTCTCAGGGTGCTGGTGGACATGACCCAGAATGCCACCATCGGCGACAGCCTGGATCTGGGCGCGGACATGCTGTCGTCCCTGCGGCAGGTGGGCCCGCTACATTATGCCGCCGTGGCCCAGGCTGGTTTTATGGTGTTAAAGTCGCCGCACATCCCCTCGGTACTGGTGGAGACGGCGTTTATTTCCAACCCCGACGAAGAGCGCAAGCTGCGCGACCGCGGCTCCCAGCGACGCATCGCCCAGGGGATTTTCAGCGGCCTGCAACGCGCCGCGCCGCGCCTGCTAGCGCGGCGCGGAACCCCGACCCAGTTAGCCGCGTCGCACGACGGCCGCGACTACGTAGTGAAGACCGGCGACACCCTGGTGTCCATCGCCCGCCAGCACGCCATCGACGTGGACGCCTTGCGCTTTCTTAACGATATCCGCGACAATAATCTGCCGATCGGCACGCGGCTGCGTATTCCATTAAAAGGCACGGGCGATAGCTGAGAGGGTTTTATGGCCGTGCAACTAAACGTAACGCCTTAAATAGCGCCAACATTGACGTCGCAGTAGCAGGTTAGGTGTAGGGTGGGCATCGCCCA